>JAYVLW010000866.1:0-6918 GCA_043759315.1 Myxococcales bacterium | reverse complement strand
GTCGGAGGTCGGCAAAGGTGCGACCTTCACCATCCGCTTGCCCCGGGTCCAGGAGGCCGCATGACGAAGATCTTGGTCGTCGAGGACGATCCCTCGATCCGCCTCGGCCTCGTCGATACGCTGACGGCGAAGGGCTACGAGGTCGAAGCCGTCGCGCGCGGCGGCGAGGGTGCGGAGCGCGCGACCTCGGGCAAGTTCGACCTCGTCGTGCTCGACGTCATGCTCCCCGATCTCGACGGGTTCGAGGTGTGCCGGCGGATCCGGAACAGCCCGGCGCGGGGCGTGGCCGTGATCATGCTGTCGGCGCGCGGCGCGGAGCTCGATCGCGTGCGCGGCCTCGAGCTCGGCGCCGACGACTACGTCACCAAGCCGTTCTCGTTGATGGAGCTGCTCGCGCGCGTGGCCTCGGTGCTCCGCCGCGCGAAGGGAGAGAGCGCCGAGCCGATCGCGCTCGCCTTCGGCGACATCGAGATCGACCTCGTGGGCCAGGTCGCGTCGCGTGCGGGGACGCGGATCGATCTGCCGAGCCGCGCCTTCGCCATCCTCAAGGTGTTCGCCCGGCGCCCGGGCGAGGTCGTCAGCCGCGACGTGCTGCTCGACGAAGCCTGGGGCTACGAGGATTATCCGAACACGCGCACGGTCGACAACCACCTGGTCAAGCTGCGGCGCGCCCTCGAAGACGAGCCCGACAAGCCGCGCTGGCTCGTCACGATCCACGGCGCCGGCTACAAGCTCGACGTCTCGCGCGACGCCGTGCGCTGGATGACGAAGCCGTGACGACGTTTTGCAAAGCCGTGACGCTACCGGCGTGTCGATCCGGTATCTCCGATCTCGGCGAGGTGAACGCGCCGGCATCACAGCGGTTTCCCTCCGGCGGGCGCCGCGGTGGTGCCGGCGCGGCACCCTTTGTCCTCGCGTGCGCGCTCGTGCTGCTCGTCGCAGCGTGCGGCGACCCCGAGCAGCGGCGCGTGATCACCGAGACCGCGCCGGCCGCCGACCGCACCGGTGCGGATCCCGCCGCAGGTGTGCAGACCGAGCTCGATGGCGCCGCGCCCGCGTTCGGCGACGCCGTGCTCGCCGAGCTCACCGGTGACGAGGCCGCGGCGCGCACCGGCTTCGAGCGCGTGCTGGCAGCACCCGATTCGCCCGCGCCACTCGCGGCGCGCGCCGCGCTCCACCTGGCGCAGCTCGAGTCCAAGGCCGGGCGCACGAGCCACGCCCGCGATCTCTCGCTGCGTGCCAGTGCGCTCGCGCCCAATGATCCCGTGGTCGTCGAAGGCAGCGCCCAGATCCGCGCGTCCGCCGTCGCCGAGAGTGGCGCGGGCGATCTCCGCGGTCCGCGGCTCGGAACGCCACTCACCGGGGTCGCGCCCGAGGTCGCGGTTGCCTTCGCGACCGCCGAGAAGGCGCTCGACAAGGTGCACCGGTTCCGCCCGCGCCCCATCATCGAGGCGCTGTCGACCTCGATCCGGGCCAAGGAGGACATGACGGAGGCCGTCGTCGCGCAGTACCGCGCGATCGCCGATCACGGAGGGGTGGCGCTCGTCGCGGCGCACTACCGCGGCGGCAGCCTCTACCATGACCTCGCGCTCGGCCTGTTGTTCGAGCTGCCGCCCGAGCTCGATCCGAACGTGGCCGCGGGCCTGCGCCAGACGTTGCGCCGCCGCGCGCTCGGCTACCTGCGCAAGGCGGCCACGGAGTACAAGCTCGCGCTCGACGCGAAGCCGCTGTCCGACGCGGAGCTGTGGCGGATCGCGGCCGAGACTGACCTGCGGGCGGCGCAAGATCTTCTCGGCGAACCCGCGGTCCGCTAGCCAGGCCACGACCCGAAGCGCGCGCACGAACGTGAGCTATGTTCGTCACGTGCCCACCGTGATCTCGATCGACGGAGCCATCGTCGCACCCGAGCAGGCGACGATCAGCGTGCTCGATCGAGGGCTCCTCTACGGCGATGGCTGTTTCGAGGTGCTGCGCACCTGGAGCGGGGTAGCGGTCGACCTGGCAGCCCATCTCGACCGTCTGTGCACCACCATCGCCGCGATGCGGTTACGCGCACCCGAACGCCGCGAGCTCGCCCGAGCCGTCGACCGGACCATCGCGGCAGCCGGGCAGGGCGAGAAGCGCGTCCGGATCGTGATCACGCGCGGGCCCGGTGGGCTCGGTGCCGAGACGGCGGCGCTCGGGCCGGGCCGGGCCATCGTGATCGTGGAGCCGCTCGGGGAGCAACCACAGGAGATCAGCGCGGCGATCGTGGATTGGCCGTTGCCGCGACGAGTGGGCCACGCGCACAAGACGCTCGCGTACCTGGACCACGTGATCGCGCGGGATCTCGCGCGAGCGGCGGGCGCGGACGAGGGGATTCGCCTGGATGCGGACGGGCACGCCGTCGAAGGTGCAACGAGCAACCTGTTCGCGGTCATCGGTGGCGCGGTGGTCACGGCGCCGCTGGAGTCAGGAGTCCTGCCCGGTGTGGTGCGCACGCGTGTGCTGACTGCGTGTGGGCGGGAGCGCATCGCGGTGCGCGAGGAGGCCGTCACCGTGGCAGCGCTGCGGGGCGCCGACGAGATCTTCGTCTCCAGCTCGCTGCGCGGCGTGGTTGCCGTCACCTGCCTCGATGGTGCGAACCGGCCTGTGGGGCCGATCACGAGCCGGGTTGCAGAATGTGTCGCGACGGAAATGCACGCGCTCGGGGCTGCGGCAGCGACGGCTCGGGTATAGTCAGCCGTCCATGGCCAAGGACGGCCGAGCCCTACGTGAAGAGGCTGCGGAGGCAAGTGCCTCCGGTAAGTACAAGCGCGCCCTCTCCGCGTATCTGGAGCTCGAACGTATCGAGCCGCGCGATGCGCAATGGGCGAAGCGGGCGGCCGAGACGTACAAGCGGCTCGGCAACACCAAGAACGCGATCGATGCCTACGAGCGCTCCGCCGAGCGCTACGCGCAGAACGGGTTTCTCGTGCAGGCGATCGCGGTGTGCAAGTTGATCCTGCAGATCGATCCGCAGCACTCGGGGGCGCTCGGCCGGCTCTCGCAGATGAACGAGCAGGTCGGGCAGGGACCGACGCGGACGCAGAGCTACGCGGACAACAATCCCGAGCTGCACACGAACCCGAACGTGCAGATGCTCCGACGCGGAAACACGCACGCCGGTTCCGACGTCGAAGCCGCGACGATGCCGTTACCCATCCTCGACAACCGGCATCGGAACAAGCCCACGACACCTCCGTACGTGACGCCGGTGATGTCGCGCACGAAGAGCAAGCCGATCTCGCTGCCCCCCGGCGCGGCGCTCGAGACGGTGCACCTCGCGAAGGAGGTGCCCCAGTCCCAGCTCAGCGCCCCCGGCGTCACGGTGATTCCGATCGACGACGAGGCGTACGACATCGAGGTCATCACGGGGTCATCGCCGGCGATCGAGGTCGACGAGGACATCTCGACGACGGCCGAGATCGATGACTCGACGGAGCTCGCACTCGACGATATCGAGGAGATTCCGCTCCCCCAGCCGAAGCGGATGGGGCAGGCCGCGCAGCGCGCGCTCGCCGCGACGCCGCTGTTCGCGGGGCTGCCGCACCAGACGCTCGAGTCCCTCGTCGCCAACCTCACGATCGTGTCGCTGGAGACGGGCGTGGCGCTGTTCAGGGAAGGCGATCCGGGTGACGCGCTCTACGTGATCGTCGAAGGCGAGGTCAGCGTGCAGGCCGAAGGGCCGCCGCTCGTCGAGATGGCGCGGCTCGGGCCGGGGGCGTTTATCGGCGAGGTCGCGCTGATGACCGATCAACCGCGCTCGGCGACCGTGACGGCGACCGAGCCGAGCGAGCTCCTCCGCATCGATCGCACCACGCTGACGACCGTGCTCGCCGAACACGGCGAAGTGCTGCGCGCGGTGCTCCGGTTCGTGCGCGAGCGGCTCGTCGATCGGTGGATGCGCACGAGCCCGCTGTTCCGCCCGTTCAACGACGAGGAGCGCAACGCGCTCGCCGCACGGTTCAAGTTCCTCGAGATCGAGTCGAACACGAAGCTGCTCACCGCTGGCGTTCGCCCCGATGGGCTCTACATCGTGCTCGCCGGCACGTACCAGGTGCAGCGCAACGGAGTGACGGTGGCCACGGTCGGTCCCGGCGAGCTGATCGGCGAGACCGCGCTGCTCTCCGGCGGCACCTTCCGCAGCGACGTCGTGGCGCACGGCAAGGGACTCGCACTGTGCCTGCCCGCCGCCGACTTCCGCGAGGTCATCATGACCCACCCGCACGTGCTCGAGTACATCGGCGAGCACGCCGAGCAGAGCCGGCGACTCCAGATCCTCTGAAGAGCTACTTCTTGTCCTTGCTCGGCAGCCCGTCGACCGGAATGCCGCCCTTGGTCGGCGCCTTGTCCTTGGCAGGAACCTCGGTGTCGCCGCCGAAGAAGTTGCCGAACGGGTTCCAGCCGAACGAGGTCGCGATCAACGCCGTGCCGAGCAGCAAGTAGACGACCCCGATCAGGATATGGGTGCGCCGCCCCATGGCGTATAGACCTTTACGCGCCCGCGCCCGCTTGTCCTCCTCGTCGTCTCGGAAGCCGATCCGGATCCGGTAGATACCGAAAATGACGACCAGAGCCGCGACGCCGAGCGTGAGCCAGACCGGGACTCTCATGCGTAAAGTACGTACCATTGACACGCCCGATATGCGTGGTCCAGAGTGCGCCTCTCCTTCACTCTCCTGGCCACTCCCGGGCCCGCACGACCGGCATGCATCCCCAGCCGAAGTACAAGAATTCCGCGGCGTTCTATGACGTCGATGGAACGTTGATCAAGATCAACATCGTGCACACGTTCGCGTACTACGCGAGCCGTCATGCATCGATCGGCGAGAGCGTCGCCAGCACGGTCAAGACCGCACTTTCGATCCCGCTGTTCTGGGCTGCCGACAAGCTGTCCCGGAAGTACTTCAACGAGATCTTCTATCGCTCGTACGAGGGCGCGAGCGAGGATCGCTTGATCACGCTCGCCGAGGAGATGTTCGAGGACATCGTCAAGCCCAACATCTACCCGCGCGCCCAGGCCCTGATCGAGGAGAGCCGCCGCGCGGGGTGCCGGCAGGTGCTGATCTCCGGTGCGCTCGACTTCACGATGAAGCCGCTCGCCCGCTACCTCGGCGTCGACGACCTGATCGCCAACCGCCTCGAGTTCGTTGGCAACTACGCCACCGGCAAGCTCCGCAAGCCGTTCGTCGCGGGCGCGACCAAGACCGAGATCATGCGCTCCTATGCCAAGGAGCACGGCATCGATCTCGGCGAGTCGTGGGCGTACTCCGACAGCTTCAGCGACTACGCGATGCTCGCCGTCGTCGGCCACCCCACGGCCTGCAACCCCGACTTCCGGCTGCGCTCGATGGCGCGGTCGTACGACTGGCCCGTCCTCGATCTCGACGAAGCACCCGACCGCGCTGTGTCGCGCCGCCCTCACGGGCTCGCAAAGGCGAGCACGCCGCGTCGGCTCCGCACCGGAAAGGCTGACTAGGAACATGCGCGCGATCCGCCCCAAGACTCGCACTCACGCTCGCGAGCACATCGTCACGATCGACACGGACTCCGCGCCGCGCATCATGTTCAGCGGCGAGAACCTCCTGATGGAGGACCTCCCGGTCGGCACGCGCGTCATCTATCCGAAACGCCCGATGACCGGCGTCGCGAACCCGAAGGCGGCGATCCACTACGCGCTCAATCATCCCGAGGGCAACTCGGACCCGCTGCACGCGATGCTGTCCCCGGGCATGAAGGTCACGATCGCCTGCGACGACATCTCGATGCCGCTGCCGATCATGCGCCAGCCCGACGTGCGCCAGCTCGTGCTCGAGATCGTGTGCGAGATGCTCGCCGATCATGGCGTCGACGACGTGCACATCATCATCGCGCTCGGCCTGCACCGCCGCATGCACGACCACGAGATCAAGCGGATGGTCGGCGAGAAGGTGTGGAACCAGTACTGGCCGGATCGCCTGTACAACCACGATGGCTGCGACCCCGATGGCATGGTCCTGCTCGGCAAGACGCAGCACGGCGAGATCGTCGAGATGAACAAGCGGGTCGCCGAGAGCGACCTGACGATCTACGTCAACCTCAACTTCGTCCCGATGAACGGCGGCAACAAGAGCATGGCCGTCGGGCTGTGCGGCTACGAGAGCCTCAAGGCGCACCACACGCCGCACGGCATCGTGCAGTCGAACTCGTTCATGGATCCGCCGAAGAGCTACCTGTCGCACTCGTTCAAGCGCCAGGGCGACCTGATCGAGAAGACGCTCAAGGTGTTCCACATCGAGACGGTGCTCAATAACCGCTGCTTCGATGGCCCGCTGTCGTTCCTCATGAAGAACGAGGACGACTTCACCGAGACCGATCGTCTCAAGTTCGGCGCGATGAAGTGGGCGCTCGACAAGCTGCCGTTCGCGGCGCGCCGCGAGCTGTTCATGCGCACGCCGGCCGCGTACGAGATGATCGGCTGCTACGCGGGCGAGTGCGATCCCACGCACGACCGCACCGTGTCCAAGCAGAACGAGCAGAACTGCGTCGAGGTCGATGGCCCCGCCGATATTCTGCTGTACGGCATCCCCTACATCTCGCCGTACAACGTGAACTCGAAGGCGCTCAACCCACTGCTCGTCCAGGTGATGGCGCTCGGCTACTTCTATCACATGTACCGGAACCAGCCGATCCTGCGGGACGGCGGCGTCATCATCCTGACGCACCCGTGCTCGGACAAGTTCGATCCGGTGCACCACCCGAGCTACATCGAGTTCTTCAATCGCGTGCTGACGGAGACCACCGACAGCTACACGATCGAGAAGAAGTACCAGGACGAGCTCGCGTACAACCCGAGCTACATCGAGATGTACCGGCGCGGCAACGCGTACCACGGCGCTCACCCGTGCTTCATGTGGT
>JAYVLW010000865.1:0-3817 GCA_043759315.1 Myxococcales bacterium | reverse complement strand
ATCTCGTTCGCCGAGATGCACGAGGAGCAGCTGCTCGGCGCGCTCGAGACCGACATGATCCACCAGGCCGAGCTGGTCCGCGCGACCGTGCGCGAGGATCGCTCCACGCGGACGCTCGAGGACCGCGAGCGCATGTTGATCGCCGCTGCGCGTGAGACGCGCACCCGGATTCGGCTGCTCGACGCGACCGGCGCCGTGCGCGCGGACTCGCATCGCAGCGGGCCGCCCGAGGGAGCCGAGCGCGCCGTGCCGCACCTCCTCACCGGCGAGTCGCCCACCCACGCGCCGGAAATCCCGCGCCCGCTCGAGCTCGCCGATCGTCCGGAGATCCGCTCCGCGCTGGCCGGGCACTACGGCTCGGCCACGCGATTGTGGGGCAACCAGGAGCGCGTGTACCTGTTCGCCGCGCTCCCCGTGCTCGACGACACGAACCAGGTGATCGCCGTCGTCTACGTCACGCGCTCGACGCACGACGTGAAGATCCAGCTATTCCGGCTCCGCTCGTGGCTCGTCCGCGTGCTGCTCGTGACCATCGGCATCACCGTCCTGATCTCGCTGCTGCTGGCGACCACGATCGCGCGACCGCTGGGGAAGCTCACGCGCCGCGCGCAGCGGATCGCCGCGCGGCAGCCCGTGGAGAGCGCGGATCGTCTGACCCGGCGCGCCGACGAGATCGGTCAGCTCGCGCGCGCGGTCGAGGCGATGACCGACGAGCTCGAGCGCCGGGCCCGCGACGCGCGCACGCTCGCCGCCGACATCAGCCACGAGTTCAAGACGCCGCTCACCGGCATCCGCGGCGCCGCCGAGCTGCTGCGCGACGGCGCCGCCGATGATCCCGTGGCGCGCGAGCAGTTCCTCGCGATGATCGTCGATGACACCGCGCGCCTCGACCGGCTGGTCTCGCGCCTGCTCGAGCTCGCGCGCGTCGAGGATGATCGCGGTGCGGCGCTCCCCGTGGATCTCGCGGAGCTCGCACGCGCGTGTGGGACCAAGCGGTGGGCCGCGCGCGTCGAGGTCGCGTGCACGGGCCCGAGCGTGGTGCCCGGGCGCGCGCCGGCGCTCGCCTCCGCGATCGAGAACCTCGTCGCGAACGCGGTGCAGCACGCCGAGCGTGACACCACGATCCATGTCGTCGTCGAAGGCCGGGCCGACTGCGTGCGCGTGATCGTGGCGAACCACGGCCCTGCCCTCTCGCCGGCAGCGCGCGCGAAGGTCTGGGACCGGTTCTACTCCACGCGCCACGCCGATGGGGGCAGCGGGCTCGGCCTCGCGATCGTGCGATCGGTCGCACACGCACACGGCGGCACCGTCGGTGTGGACTGCGCCGATGGCGTCACCGCGTTCTGGTTCGACGCCCGAGTCGGGCCACCGCCGTCGTAGCCCACCCTCGCCAGATCGGGGAGCCTGGACATCACGTTCGTGCACCGAGCCTGGGCTAGGATGCGCCGATGAACAACAGAGTCGTGCTTGCGACGGTGACCTTGATGCTCGCGCTCACAGGCTGCCCGCCTCCCGGGCAGACTGGCAGCGGTGGCGGTGGTGGACGCGGCGGCGGTGGAGGTGGCATCGCCATCAGCCCCGACTCGTGCGGCAAGATCGACGTCAACCCCGTCGGTCGGAAGGTCTATAGCTTCCTCGTCGCCTCGGCGGAGCTCGATCGCGCGAGCATCGAGCTCGAGAGCTCGGTCGCCGACGCGTGCCGCAAGATGGCGCGCATCCTCGGCGTCTCCGACGCGGGAGACACCAGGCAGGTGTGCACGCGTGCCTCGCAGGAGCTGCAGGCGAACCTCCAGGTCAGCGTGAAGTCCGAGTCGCGGCTGGTCACCAAGTACACGCCGAGCGTGTGCCGCACCGACGTCGACTTCTCCGCCAGCGTTGTCGCCCAGTGCGAGGCGCGCGCGACCGCCGACGTCAACGTGACCTGCGACGGTCACTGCAGCGGTACCTGCAGCGGTGCGTGCTCCACCGGCGGCAGCGGCGGTCAGTGCGCGGGCGTCTGCAACGGGCGCTGCTCCGGGGGCTGTGATGGCTACGCCAACGTGGACGCCTCGGCCGAGTGCAAGGCGAGCGCGGAGATCCGCACCACGCTGAAGACCACGTGCACGGAGCCGAAAGTCGAGGTCGTGCGACAGAACGTCACCGTCATCGACGACAGCAAGTTCCAGAAGGCGCTCGCGGCGATCGACGCCGGCCTGCCGCAGATCATCCGGGCGGGCAAGAAGCTCGAGCTCGCGGGCAAGGCGCTCGTGCAGTGGGTGTCGACGGGCGCGTCGCTCGTGCGGGCGTCCGGCGAGCTCGTCGGCCAGCTCGGCGAGAAGGGCCTCTGCGTCGCCGCGCAGCTCGCCGCGGTGGTCGCCGCGAGCGCGAACATCCAGGCGCGGTTCAGCGTGTCGATCGAGGTCTCGGCGTCGGTGTCCGCGTCGGCGGGCGCACAACCGCAGTAGGCATCCAGCTACCGCGGAGCGAACGCCCGCTTCATGCAGCCGAGCACCGCGGTGTCCCCGGTCATGGCATCGTGACAGCTCGCGATGGTCGCGGTCGGATCGTTCGGGAACGTGACCGCGAGGCCGATGCACGCGAGCGTGTTGGTGTTCCCCGTCATCGCCTTGGCGCACGCCGAGATCGCGGGTGAGGGCTCGACGAACGAGCGCACCGCGGAGTCGAGACACGCGAGGGTGTTGGTGTTCCCCGTCATCGCCTGGTAGCAGGCTTCGAGCGCCTTCACCGTACTGGCGCGGGCAACAGCGCCGGAGCGGATACAGCTGAGCGTGTTCGTGTTCCCGGTCATCGCCTTGTAGCAGGCGCGTACCATCGGCTCCGGCGGCCACCCGTACGGACGCACGGCGTCGAGACACGCCTCCTGGTTCGCCGATCCGGTCATCGTGTCGCCGCACGCCTTGATCACGCCGGGGTTCGCCGACCAGTTCGGCGGCGGCGGAGGCGGCGGAGGCGGCGGAGGCGACGGGGGCGGTGGAGCTCCGCCGCCGTCGTAGTCGACCTGACCGCTCGCGACCTTGAGCGTGAGCTCGACGACCTCGACCCCGCCGATCACCATCGAGCTCACCACGTGGCGGGGCCCGCGGCCTGCGAGGGCGATGCGGAGCTCGCCGAGCCCGCCGAGCTTCCCGGGCAGCGGCAAGGCGAGCGTGTCGTGCGCGGCCCTCAGCTTGAGGTCGGTGCGGCGGCCCTCGATCCAGATGCTCAGCAATGGCTCGATGCTGCGCTCGCGCATCCACTTCCAGCTCCGGGGCTCGATGGTCATCTCGACGGCAACGCTGCGACCATCGGTGACGGCGCGGGCCTGGGTCACCGTCGCGTAGGTGGATTCGACCCGTTGCGCATGCGCGGCAGGCGCACCCACGACGAGCAGGCAGAGAACCAGGAGGAGGAGCCTTGGCATGAGCCATCTGACGCGGCAGGCCGGCCTCGATTCAAGCGGTCGCGACCATTCTCATCCAGGGATAGACTGCCCGTGGTGCGCCTGGTGACGATCCTCGGGCTCCTGACCGCCTGCGGCGGGGGGGCGAAGGCGGAGCGCGTCGCGATCGACAAGGCCGATGCGCTGTGGGGCGGGGATGGGTTCTGCGCACGCACCGGGCTGGGGCTCGCATGCTGGACTTCGTCACCCGACGCCGCGGTCGCGAGCGGTCCGACGATCGTCACCGGTCTCAAGAACGTGGTGCAGGTCGTTCTCGCCGGTGGGCAGGGCTGCGCGCTTCACGACGGGGACGTCACGTGCTTCCGGCCGGGCGCTGCGGACTCGCGCGCGCGAACCTTCGATCAGCCGACCCAGCTCGTGGCGACGCGCGGCTACCAG
>JAYVLW010000864.1:0-4534 GCA_043759315.1 Myxococcales bacterium | reverse complement strand
GCCGCCGACGGCGACGGGCGCGCCCACGAAGGCTCCCGAAATGCTTCCCGTACCCACGACGCCGCCCAAGGCCGCACCGGTGAAGGTGCCGGCGCCGAGCGTCGGCCCCGCCAAGGTGCCGGCGCCGAGCGTCCCGCCGGCGAACCCAGGCCCGAGCGCCGCCAGGTCACCGACCGCACTTCCGTCCGCGACGAAGCCGGAGCCACCGCCCGTCGGGACGGACGCCGCTGCAGAGGCGCAGTCGACGATCGCGTCCGAGCCGTCGCCGAGCCCGCGCGCCGCAGACGAGCCGGCGCCGCGCGCCGAGCCCGCGCCAAGGCTGCCGGAGTTCGAGGTCGATCGCACGCCGCCGCCAGGCACCGCGCCGCCTGTCGATCGCGAGCCCGCGCCTGAGCCACCGAGCGTGCCGCGCGGGGAGACGCAGCCGTCGCCGATCCGGTTCGCCGCGCCGCCGCAGACCGAGCCCGCCGTACCGAACACCGACGCTCCGAAGACCGAGCCTGCGCCCGCACCGAAACCAGACCGTCCGAAGACCGAGCCGAAACCCTCGCCGCCGGCGCCCGCGCCGAAGACCGAGGAGCCGAAGCCGTCGCCGCCGCCGAGCACCGACCGCGCTCCGAGGCTGCCGCCGCCGCCGCGCGCCGAGCCGCTGCCGGCGTTCCCGATCGAACGTTCTCCGCCGCCATCGCCGCTCGGTCCGCCCGTGGAGCGCGAGCCGCAGCCATCGCCGCCCCGCGCACCGCGCGGTGAGCCGCCGCCGCCGCCGCTCCGGTTCTGATCGTGGGCGCACTGCTGCGTCCACCTGGCCGCGCATTCGTCGCCGAGATCCGCCCGGTGCCGCCCGAGGTCCGCGCGCGCATGGAAGGCGTGTCGTGGCACGGCGAAGATGCGCGCTGTCCGCGGTGGGATGCGCTCGCGTATCTCGAGGTCGATCACGTCACCTTCGACGGCACCGCGCGCGGCGAGCTCGTCGTCGCAGCCCAGGTCGCGCCGCGCGCGAAGGAGCTGTTCCGCCGGCTGTGGCAGCTCGGGTTCCCGATCCGCCAGATCAAGCTCGTCGACGACTACGCCGCCTCCGACGAGGCCTCGATGGCCGCCGACAACTCCTCGGCGTTCAACTTCCGCGTCGTCGCGGGCACGCAGGTCCTCTCGCAGCACGCCCTCGGTCGCGCGATCGACATCAACCCCGTCGAGAATCCGTGGCGCAAGCCCGAGCGCATCGTGCCCGAGGCGGGCAAGGCGTTCGCCGATCGCACCGACATCCGCCCCGGCATGTTCGTGCGCCCGGGCCCCGTCGTCGCCGTCCTCGACGAGCTCGGCTGGGAGTGGGGCGGAGACTGGCGCCACGCGTTCGACGATCACCACATCGTCTGGTCGCGCGCGCTGTAGCGTCGTACTCTCTGCGCCGATGCCTCAGGTCGTCGAGCTACCGTCCATCGGTCAGGACGCACGCGGAGCTCTCGTCGCGCTCGTCCGCGTTTGCAAGGAGACGCCCGCGAAGGGCGAGCCGTTCAAGGAGTTCCGCTCGCGCCTGCGCGGCGCGAAGCTGTGGGACCGCGAGCGCCCGAAGGTCATCCTGCGCTTCCTCGGCACCGGCGGCGCCACTGTCATGCCGTCGCTGTTCATGCAGACCCTCGCCGGTGCGGAGGGTGACGACGCCGTCTCCGAGGCGGTCGCCGACAGGCTGTGGCACCTGAATCCGCTCCTCGGAAAGGCCGTGCTCGAGCTGCTCGCGCAGCGCGCCTACCACAAGGACGAGATCTACAAGACCCTCACCAGCGTCGCGTTCCGCGGCCAGGTGCCCTCGCGCCCCGCGATGGAGACCTGGCTCCAGATCGCGATCGGCACCGGCGTCATCAAGTCGATCGGCATCGCCGTCACCCTGGGCCCCAAGGCCGAGCGCTACGTCGCGCTCGCCGCCGGGCTCGACGTCGACGAGTTCCTCGCCGAGGACAAGCCCGATCCCGAGCCCGTCGTCCCGGCCGCCGTCGACGACGAGGCCGCACCCGCGGCCGAGGCTGGCCCCGAGTCCTCGATCCCCGTCGCCGCCGCAGCGCCCGCCTCGCCACTCCCCGCGCCGCTTCGCCATCTCTCCGCCGACGGGATCGCCACGCCCCGCAACCGCGAGCGCCCGGTCCCGACCTCCCGCTTCGCCTCCGGCTTCTCCGACGAGGTCCACGACGAGACGCGCGCGCGCATCGCCTCCTGGTGGGCCGAAGCGCAGCGCCCCTCGCTCACCTACGTGCCGGCGGACTTCGGCCTCGATCCCGAAGGCTGGGTCGAAGGCGCCGACGAGGTCGTCTACCGGGTCGCCGTTGCCGCCGCGCTCGCGTTCCGCCTCGATCGCGATCGCAACGCCGTGATCGCCGCGTTCTCCGCGCTCGACAAGGCCGGCGTCCTCGGTGACCTCTACCAGGGCATCGTCCCCGAGAACCTCCCGGCCCAGGTCGACGCGCGCGCCCTCATGCTCGCCTCGCTCGCCGCGCGCCGCTGCGCCGAGGTCCCCGAGCTCGCCTCGCAGCTCGACGGCCGCGCCTCCGCCGCCGAGGCCTTCGCCTCGCTCGACGTCGCGCTCGGCCGCGGCCTGTTCCGCACCGAGCTGTTCTGGATCGTCGACATGCTCGCGAAGCTCGGCGTCCTCCGCTACGACGACCTCGCCGACTTCACGGTCACGCCTCACCGCATCGTCCGCGACACGCTGTTCCGGCTCGGCTTCATCGAGACGCCTTACGCCAAGGACGGCGCCGCGCTGACCGCGGCCGCGGCCTCCGCGCGCAAGGCCGTGCCGAACGGCGCCGCCGACGAGATCCTCACGATGTTCGCGCTCGCCGCGGGCTGCGCCTACGACTGCCCGCACCGGAAGACCTGCGACTTCCCGTGCCGCGAGCGCCTCGAGTAACTACTGCGCTTCGTCGGCGCCGACGTCGCGCCCGGCGCCCTTCGGGCGCGCCTCGCCGTCGATGTCGTGGTTCAGCGACGAGGTTCCAACCGCGGCGTCGATCGCGCTGCTGCCCGGCATCAGGTGGTAGTCGTAGGGCGCGGAATCGGGGTGCTTGAACTTCAGCGCGGTGAGATCGGTAGGTGCCACGATCGTCCCCGGGAACGAGCACATCGTCCCCACCGGGAGGTCGCCACTGCGAGCGACGATGTTGTTCGGAAACGCCTGTGCGGAGACAACTTCGCAAAGAACGCGTGCATCAACGATCGTGTTGAACGCGACGACGTTTCCTGTGCTCGGCAGATACATCGCAAGCCCACCGGATGGAACGCGCGCCACATAGTTGTTTGTGAACGTGAACAGGCCGGCGTCGAGGCTGACGTTCGAGCCTGTGAAGACGTTGGCGTCGAGAGTGGCGCTGGTATCCACGAGCTCGATAGCCGCATTCACGAACGTACTTCGAACCACGGACATGATGCAGCCGCGGGAAGCGACTCCTCGTTCGACGTCGTGAACGGAGAGGCTTCGGAGGCTTAGCGTCGGGGTCAGCGCGCCCTTCTTGCACAGGATCGCGTAACCGGCCACGAGGTCGCCATTCACAGCCAAGCCGGTCGCGCCGGTGAGTTCCAGTTGTTCCAGGTGAGCGTTCGCGCTGCCCTGAATGTAGAAGATCGGGCCGTCGTCGATACGATCGATGACGGGACGCGGTGTGCCGCGTCCGACAATCCAATGGGCGCTTGCCAGCGTCAGCGGTCCAGTTCGGTTGTAGGTGCCGGGATTGACGACAACGTACGGTCGCGTCGTCGCGAACGCGAGCGCTCGCTCGATCGTGCTGCATGGTGACGCCGCTGTGCAGTCCGACGTCGGCAGACCGATCGCGTTGACGTAGGCGATCTCGGTCTCGGCGGCGCATTGCCCTCCGTCTTTGCAGACGCCACTGGCACACTGGTCATGCTCCGCGCAACTCATGCACAGACCGCCCTTGCAAACGGGCGTCGCCCCGGAGCAGTCGTTCGCGGCGCGGCACTCGACACACTCGTCGGACACGCAGAATTGGGCTTCCGTTGGCTGGCCCTTGCCGGGGCACTGCGAATCCTCCGTGCAGCGGTCCGAACATGCGCCACCCGGTGGCATGACGCAGTACGGCGCCGCGAGGTCGCACTCGTTCGCGGTCTCGCAGCTCTCCTCGATGCATACGTTGCCGCGGCACACGCGACCCTCGTTGCAGGTCATTCCGACCGGCAGCCCGGCGGCAGCGCAGTCAGCCTCGTCGATGCAACATCGATTCGGGTTCGGCTTGGTACAGCCAACGACGACGGCCAGGAACAGGGAAAGTAGGAGGTTGGTTCGCATCCACGCCCTATCGACAGCACGCCTCATGGGTTGCTGAATACTCGGGAACGAGGCGGTCCGAAAGGGCCGTGCTACGATGAAATCATGCTCGCAGCAGTGATCGTGGGTGCTCTCACGGCGTGGTACCTCGGCCTTCGAGCCGGCGTGATCGCGGCGATCGCTACCGCGGCAGCCCTGATCGCATCCGCATTTGTCCCCGGACTGACCCTGGCCGTCTATGCGCTCGTGATCGCGTGGTCCGCG
>JAYVLW010000863.1:0-4162 GCA_043759315.1 Myxococcales bacterium | reverse complement strand
CTCGTCCGCCTCACGCTCGCCGGCGCGGAGATCGTCCCACTGGGTCGCGCCCCTGTCGAGGTCAACGGGGTCGAGCGCACGCGCGCCCACGACCTGCGCGACGGCGACCGGATCACGCTGCCCGGGCTCACGCTCGGTGTCGAGATCTCTGCGCCGAGACCGAACGTCGACGCGCCCGCGACGTTCCGGCTCGAACGTCCGCGCGGCGGAAGCTTCGGCATCGTCCACAGTCCGTTCGTGATCGGCGGGGACGACGCCGATGACCTGATCGTCAAGCGCTGGCCGGCGCACGCGCTCCTGTTTCACGTGGCGCAACGCGAGTTGTTCCTCGAGGTCGCCATCGGCAAGGCGACGCGCAACGGCGTCGATCTCGAGGTCGGCGTGCTCGAACCATTCCAGGTCGGCGACGAGCTCGGATACCGCAAGGAGCAGTTCTTCGTGCGCCCCGCTGCTGACCGCGATGTCACGACCGCGCTCGGTGCGAGCTTCGTCTTGCCGCGGCGCGTGACCGTGGAGATCCTCCCACGCGGCGGCCGGGTGGTGTTCGGCATGGCCGACGGTGACCATCCGGTGTTCCTGCACGACCGCAAGCTCGACCTCGTGATCGCGCTCCTTCGCCCGCCCGAAGGATACCAGCCCGGCGACTTCGTCCCCGACGATGCGCTCGCCTCGATCGTGTGGCCTCGCGCCGCGGCGACGCGCACGGAGATCAACGTGCTGATCGGGCGGTGCCGCAAGGAGCTGCTGGAGGCCGGCCTCGCGGGACCTCGCCTGATCGAACGCGCGCCGGGGGGCGGCGGGACGCGCATGAAGCTCGCCACGGGTGCGGAAGTGACCATCCTCGGCTGACGCGCTACGGTACGGCGCCATGTCCCCGGTCCGCCGCCTCGGGCGCTACGAGCTCGTCACCGAGCTGGCGCGCGGCGGCATGGCGGAGCTGCACCTCGGCCGGCTGCTCGGTCCCGCTGGCTTCGCGAAGCCGCTGGCACTCAAGCTGATCCTGCCGCACCTGTGCGATGACCCGCGGTTCGTCGAGATGTTCCTCAAGGAGGGCCGGATCGCGGCGCAGATGTCGCATCCCAACATCTGCCACGTGTTCGAGCTCGGCGAGGCCGACGGCCGCCTGTTCCTCGCGATGGAGTATCTCGACGGCGTGGTGTGGGAGCGGGTCGCGCACGACCTGCCCGACGATCCGCAGATCGTCATTCGCGCGGCCGTCGGGGCCGCGGTGCAGGCGTGCGAAGGCTTGCACTACGCACACCAGCTCCGAGCTTTCGATGGTGCGGCCACGCCGGTGATCCATCGCGACGTCTCGCCGCAGAACCTGTTCGTCACGGTCGACGGCATCTGCAAGGTGCTGGACTTCGGGGTCTCGAAGATCGCCGGCGATTCCGCGCGCACGCGCTCCGGCGTGATCAAGGGAAAGCTCCCGTACATGGCTCCCGAACAGATCTCCGCCGAGCCGCTCGATGGACGGACCGACATGTTCGCGCTGGGGGTGGTGCTGTGGGAGGCGATCGCCAAGGAACGTCTGTTCGATCGACCGAGCGACTTCCTGGTGTGGAAGGCGATCACCGAGGAGGACATCCCCTCCGTGCGCGCGCGCCAGCCCGCGGTCGCGCCCGCGCTCGACGAGGTCGTGAGCAAGGCGCTCGCCCGGGACAGAGCCGATCGCTTTGCGACGATGCGCGATCTCGCGGACGCCCTGCGCGCGGCATCCGCTCCGTACGGCGGGCCGATGTCCAGCATGGAGCTCGCCGAGCTCGTGCGCACGCGATGCGCTGCCGAGCTGTCGTCGCGCGCGCAGATCATCGCGGCGGCACTCGCGCCCTCGCCCCCGGTCGTCGTCGAAGAAGAGCCGGAGGCAGGCGCCACGGCGAGCATGGCGATCCGCGACGCCTCGCTCGTCCTCGGGGCCCCTGCCAGGTCGCGGTGGCCAGTCGTCGCCGGGCTGCTCGCGGTCGCGAGCGTGATCGCCGTCGTGATGATCGTGCTCCTGCGACCCACGACGGCCGATCGCACACAGGTCGCGACGACCACGCCTGCGGCGCTCGATCGCCCGGCAGTCCCCGGCGATGCGGCGACAGCGGTTCCGGACGCGCCGGCGCCTCTCCGACCGGCGCCGCCGCAGAAGGTCCGCGAGCCGGTCGGCGCGCGCACCGTGATCGCCGATGCGGGGGTCGCGTCTGTCACGCACGGCGACTCGGGCTCCCTGAGCGTCGACGTCCGTCCGTCGGCGAAGATCTACATCGATGGCACGTACCTCGATGTCACGCCGATCTATCGCCGCGATATCGCCACCGGCAAGCACGCACTCCGCATCGTCCGCTCCGATGGCGCGGAGAAGACGATCGCGATCGACGTTGCTCCCGGCAAGCTGGTAAACTTGTCGACGATCACATGGTGAAGCTCGTCCTCGTCCTCGCCCTGCTCGTCCTCGGGGCGGTGGCCTCGCCCGTACGAGCGGACAACGCCAACCTCGTCGCCGCCCGCGCCGCGATCGAGGCGGTCAAGTACGACGAGGCGCAGGCCTCGCTCGTGGCGGCGCTCCAGGACGGAGGCAACTCCCCGGCAGCGGTTCAGGAGATCTATCGGCTATCGGCGAGCGTCGCCGCGGTGCTCGGGAGACGCCCGGTGGCCGAGCAGTACTACCAGCGCTGGCTCGCGCTCGATCCGAACGCCACGGTGTCCACCGATCTCGGTCCCAAGCTGCGCGAGCCGTTCATCTCGGCGCAGGCGTACATGAATGCGCACGGGCGATTGCAGGTCAAGGCGACCCGGAGGACCGACGTCGAGATCGACGTGGTCGTCGAGGCCGATCCGCTGGCGATGGCAGTCGCGATCGCCCTCGAGCCGGCAGCCCCGGGCGGGCGCACCGCGATCACCGCAGACCACCACGCGACCGTGACCGCACCGGCCGGAGCGCAGGTCACCCAGGTCGTCGTGCTCGACGAGTTTGGCAATCACCTGCTCGTGGTCGACATCGCCGCGCACCCGGTGCCCGACCTGGTGAAGCCACGACCTGCTCCGGCGCCCGTCGCACCCCGCGCGCCGTCGATCGTGCGGAGCTGGCGGCTGTGGGCGATCTCGGCCGGGGCGCTCGTCACGGTGGGGCTGTACTTCGGGCTCCGCGCGGACGCCGACCAGCTCGATCTCGAGACGCTCACCGAAGATGGTGGTGCGCGCTACTACACGGACTTCGTGGACACGCGGGACCGTCGAGACCGCAACACCTGGATCGCGAATGGTGCGTTCATCGCGGGCGGCGCCTGCGCGATCACCTCGGCGGTCATGTTCGTGCTGCGCCCGCGCCGGACCACCCCGGAGATCTCGGCGATCGCGCAGCCCGGCGGTGGCGCGGTCAGCGTTCGCTGGGCGTATTGAGCTGCAAGTCCGCGTGATGATGCGCTCCACGGCGTTATCTCCGCGTTATCGGATGTTCGCGCGCCAGGCCCCAGAGTGGCTTGCATGCGAACCACGAAGCTCATCAGCTCCTCCTCCCGTGTGGCGTTCGGCCTGGCCCTCGCGCTGACCGGCTGCACGACAACCCCCACGCCGATCGACGTCGCCCGGGCGGTGTGCCCGAACCCGGGCCTGTTCGAGCACGCTGTGTGCGTGTGCAACGACCTCACGCAGGTGGGAGAGCTGCACGTGCTCGCCGGACCGGCCGGGGTCGGATCGGTCGGCGTCAATGGCTTCACCGAGCTGGTCGCTGACGCCGACGTCGTCGGTGACTGGTACGCCTGGGGCGGCTTCTCGGCGACCGGCGCCAGCATCGGCCAGTCGCTGATCACGCCCGCGAGCGTGGAGATCGTCGGCGACGCCACCATCGGCGGCGACGCGCTCATCGGTGGTGACCTGCTCGCGGTCGGAAACCTCGGGATCACCGGGACGCTGCGGCTCGCAGGCAGCGAAGAGCTGATCGGCGAGTCGACGATCGCGAACCGCGCGCCGTACCAGGCGCCCGCGTCTGCACCACCGTGCGGCTGCGACGAGAGCTCCCAGTTCGACGTCGCGACGGCGGTGGCGGCTGCGGCGCAGGCGACCAACAGCACGCCGAGCTGGGAGTCGGTCGGCGACACCGAGCTGCACCTCGCGACCGGGTCGTACTACGTGACCTCCGCGGAGGTCGTGGGCGACACGGTGTTCGCGATCGACGGCA
>JAYVLW010000862.1:0-3603 GCA_043759315.1 Myxococcales bacterium | reverse complement strand
TACTCGCGGGAGATCTTCCGGAAGCACCCGACCTGGCCGGTCATCGACGTCACGAACCGCGCCATCGAAGAGACCGCCGCCGATATCCTGCGCATCTATCAAGAGCGCAACATCTCCGGATCGTGACTGGCGATCCGTACCGCAGCTCCGGCGGAACGCCGTGCCCGCGCTGCAAGACTCCGCTGCGCCGGGAGTCCGATGATCAGCTCGAGTGCGCCAACGGCTGCGGCTCGTGGCTCGGCAACAGCCTGATCAAGACGATCGTCGATCCGATGCTGCTCGTGAAGAGCAAGGGCAACCCGTTCAAGGCCACGCCGTTGCCGCCGACGAAGTGCCTGGTCTGCCGCCAGCCGCTGAACGATCTCTACAAGGGCAACGTCGACGTGCTCACCCTCGGCCAGTGCGTGGACCACGGAGTCTGGCTCGAGGCCGCCGACCGCGCGACGTTCGAGGCGCTGTACGCGCCGGACATCGCACGATGGTCGAACGAAGCGAGGACCGCGGAGCTCGCACGCATGGTCGAGGTCGATGCCGTCGTCGCGAAGCTCATCCTTCGCGTGGAAGCTCTCGAGAGAACCGTGGGCCAGCTCCAGACCGAGCTCGCAGCGATCCGCCCTACAGCTTCGCTGCGTTCTTCCTGAACGGCTTCGAGAACTTGTCGTTCCAGTCCTTCGCTTCGATGTCACGCGGTGCCGTGAACACGAACTGTGATCCGGAATCATCGACGTCGACGGTGACATCACGCGCCGCGGCCGTGACGTTGAGCGTCACGAACAGCTTGCCCGCCAACGGCGGATAGTTCTCGAACGCTTCGGAGATCGCGTACCAGTATCGGATCCACAGCGCACCTCGGTTCACCTCGCAATCCTCACCTTCGATCGAGATGGTCATGTGAAACCGCTTGGCGAACTCGTCCATCATCGGCTCGATCAGGTTGCGGTCCTTGGCCCGATCGCTGCGCTGGTTCTCGATGGCATCCCAGTCGTTGTTCGTCCACTTCTTCGCGAGCGCGAGCACGCTCCGCGTGTAGTACCCGCTGTTGTTGAGGGAGTCCGAGTCCTTGTCGCCGAGCTTCGCGTAGCAGGGCTTGGCCACCTTGAACGTGGTGAACTTCGTGATCACCCACGGTCCGTTGTAGGTGCCGCTTCGCTCGCGAACCGCGAACGCGAAGTCATCCCACCGCGGCTCGACCGGTCCGGCTGCGGGGCCCGTGCTGCCACCACCCGTGCTCGGATCGGCCGGACCACCATAGGCTCCCGCGGCCGCACCGTTCGGATCTCCGTTGGCCGCGGTGGTCGTCGGACCACCACTCCGGCTGCCCGGACCGAAGGTGCCGCTGCCGGTCGCGAGACATGCGGCGGACGAAGCGAACACGAGGAAGACTGCAGGCCGTGGAAGGAGCTTCATGTGATTTCATGAATAACCGACACGGCTGGAGCATTCCAGCAGTCGCCGCGCACAACGTCACCGTTCGCGGGACCGGCCGGATCAGCGCGGCGAACGCGCCCAGCTCGTCAGCGCCAGGCGGGTCGGCGTCGCCTTGACGTCGACCGCCTCGAAGCCCGCGGCGCGAAGGCCACGGCCGAGCGAGGCACGCGAGAACCGCGTCGGGTGGATGTCTTTGCGCGAGAAGCCGGAGCGCCGCGCGATCAGCTCGAGCACGGTGGACTCGATCGCCGGGAGCCAGGGCTCGCCGTAGTTCGGCGTCGATAGCCACAGCCGACCGCTCGGCACGAGGGCGCGGCGCAGGCCAGCGAGCCACGCGGGCCAGGCGAGCACGTGCTCGACGACCTCCTTCGCGTAGATCGCCGCGAACCGGTGGCGCGCGCCGAGCGACTCGTCGATCGGCACCTCGGGGGGCACCACGGTGCCGCCGGTGATGCGCACGTCGTTGCGAGCGAGCACCGCGGCGACCGCGCGGTCATCGATGTCGACGACATGGAACGTCAGGCCGCTCGGCGCCGCGTCGATCTCGTGGAGCAGGCCGCAGCCAACGACGAGCACCTCGCCCGAGGTGTGCTCGGCCGAGACCTGGAGGAGGAACTTCGCGAGATCGCGCTCGAGGGGCTGGTGGTACAGCGTCCACGGGAACTGGCGCGCGCGGACGTGGTTGGCGAAGTAGTCGGTCCCCGGATCTGCTCGCGTGCTCATCGATCCCTCAGCGGGCCGGCGGCTCGATGGCTTCGGCGATGATCATGTACTCGTAGGCCGTCGGCGAATCGGCGGCGACCAGCGGATCCGAGACCGCCCACCGCACGAGGCGCGCGAACGGCGCGAGCATGGCGTTCGGTACGTAGCGCGCGAGCCGCGAAGGGTAGAAGCCGGTCAGCTTCTTGATGACGAACTCGCCGAACGAGGGCGGCAGGAACAGACGGTAGAGGAACTCCGAGCGGGCGGAGCCCATGCCGTAGATCGAGCGCACCTTCCAGCCGTGCTGCGCCAGCAGGCTCGTCCACACCTTGGAGTCGTAGAGGTGCCAGTGCTGGAAGAAGCCGTTGAGCGCGCCCGAGAAGCTCATCGCCACGCGCGGGGCGTGGTCGAGCAGCCAGGTCTGCAGGCGGCCCTGGTAGGCCCAGCGCGGCGTCGGCACGAACATCACGAGGCGCGCACCGGTAGCGGCGGCCTTGCGCAGATTCGTGAGCGCACCGTCGATGTCGGGGACGTGCTCGAGCGAGCAGTTGCCGATGATCTGCTCGAACTTCGTGCCCGGGAACGGTTGCTCGCGCGACACGTCGGTGAGCGAGGCGGTGATCCGCTGCTTCGCCTGCTCGATCTCGCGCGCCGAGATGTCGATGCCGAAGATCTGCCGCTGGTCGTGGTCGCGCAGCGTCCACCAGAAGCCATCGCCGCAGCCGACGTCGAGGACCGGGCCGGTGCCGGTGGACACGGCCTCGATGGCGACGAGGCGATGGATCTCGCGCAGCGTCAGGGACAGCGGGGCGTGGCGCAGGTACTCGTACGCCCAGCGCTCGATCTGCGCGTCCGACGGCGTATTCACGTCGTCGGGGGGCGTGGTCTCGGGCGGGGACTCCATGTCGCGTACCAGGCTGGGCACGGCGGAGGCATACCACGTTAGATTGCGGTCCTCGACATGGCCAGGGACACCCAGCTCGCACGCGCGATCTTCGTGACCACGCTCGCCGTGTATCTGCTGTCGAGCGGGCGGGAGCCGCCGTGGGCCGACGCGAACGTCCAGTACATGGCCGCCGAGAGCATGCTGCGGCGCCACGCCCTCGATATCCCGAAGCCGTGGCCGGACGACCAGTCCAAGGACGCCGAAGGCAAGTGGTACTCGACGTACCCGCTCACGACGTCGCTGATCCAGATCCCGGGGCTCGTCGTGCTCGGGGCGGTCACCACGCTGTCCCCGCAATCGGGCGGCCTCGCCAAGCCGCTGACGTCGCACCTCGCGTGCTCGCTGTTCGGCGCGTGGGCGTGCGTCCTGTTCTTCCGCCTGTGTCGCCAGCGCAAGCTGTCGCGGCGCGCTTCGAGCTACGCGACGATGATCGTCGCGTTCGCGACCACGACCTGGGTCTACGCGCACTACTCGTACTCCGAGATCGCACAGACCGCCGCGTTCACCGGGTTCGTGCTGAACCTGCT
>JAYVLW010000861.1:0-7021 GCA_043759315.1 Myxococcales bacterium | reverse complement strand
AGATCCTGGGACGCCGCCATGCCGATCACCCGCTCCAGCTCGCGGGCGCGTGCCGCGGGGATCGCGGTGCCGCCCCCGTAGCCCATCGCCACGTTGTCGGCGATCGTCGTCGAGAATAGAAATGCTTCTTGCGGCGCGTACCCGATCTGCGCGCGCAGCGACGCGAGTGGAAGCGTCGTGACGTCGCGACCGTCGATGAACACCGCGCCTGCGGGTACATCGATCAGCCGGCACAACGCATCGACGAGCGTGCTCTTGCCGGCACCCGTGCGCCCGACGATCGCGGTAACCGTGCCAGGTTCGAGGGTCAGCGAGACGTGGTCGAGGATCGTGCGCTCGCCCATCTTGATCGTCAGCGCTTTGACCTCGACGCTGGCTGGCAGCTTCGTCGCGGCAAGTGCCGGCCCCGCGCCGTCCTGGATATCCGACTTTGTATCCTGCATCACCACGAGCCGCGACCACGACGCGCGTCCGCGCTGGACGAGGGCCAGCATGAACCCGAGCGTCAGCGTCGGCCACACGAGGCGCGCGAGGTAGCCCGAGAACGCGACGAGCTCGCCCTTGGACATGTCGCCGTGGATCAGCGCGCGCCCACCGAACAGGATCAGGATCGCCATGCTCATCGCCGCGAGCGTGTTGAGCATCGGTCCGAGCTGGATGCGGACCTTGGCCGCTTCCATGTTCTCCTTGAGAAGCTTCTCGCTGCGCGCGATGAAGCCCTTCCGTCGCACGCCCTCGAGGCCGTACGTCTTGATCACCTGGATCGCGCTGAGGTCCTCCTGGATCCGCGTGCTCAGCGCGCCGAGCTCGGCCTGGACCGCCCGCATCGTTCCGTAGATCCGTCGGCTCATCGCCTGGCCCACCACGTAGATCAGCGGAAACGGCAGGAGCGCCCACAACGTGACGATCGGATCGGCCCACAGCATGCGGCCGAGCACGGTGGCGAACGCGAGCACCGCGTTCGCGAGGTTGAGGAGGCCAGCGCCCCACATCCCGCGCACCGTCTGGACGTCGTTCGTGAGGCGCGACATCACGTCGCCCGTCGGGTGATCGCGGTAGTACGCCGGTGACAGTGTCATCAGGTGCCCGAACAGATCCGAGCGCAGATCGTACTCGGCGGCTCGCCCCGAGTTGAAGATCAGGATGCGCGAGGCGATGCGCGTCCCCGCGGTCAGCAGCGCGAACAGCACCATGAAGCCAACGAGCTGGAGAATGTAGTCGGGGCTGTCCACGCCGAGAGCGTCGACCGCCGCGCCCAGCGCCTCGGGCACCCCGAGGTAGAACACGTTCGTGAGCAGCAGCATCGCCACGCCGAGCGCGAGCTGCTTCCGGTACGGCTTCAAGTAGCCGAGCGAGCTGCGCGTACTTCCGGCCGACACGTCACGGCGGTGGTACCACCTTCCGCAACTGCGGACGGGTAGGGTGCCGGCGGATCGAACCCCCGTCCCGTCGGAGATCGGTCGCTGACGATCGAGAGACACCGTCGGGGGGGCCGCTCCTTGTTGCGCCGGTCCAGCCACCAGAGGCGCTCTCTAACCGCGCGGAACAACTCGCTCCGGGCGGTTGTGTCGCTGTGGGCCGGCGCGTATCGTCGCCACCGCGTGGCAGACCTCTCATCACTCCTCGCTGTCCTCGAACACGATCCCGATGATGCCCAGGCGCTGGAGGCGCTGGCCGGGGCCGCGCGCCACACGGCGCCGGATGTTCGCGCGAGTCGCTTCGCAGCGGCACGCAAAGTCCTCGCGGGCCGGGGGCGCCCCGATGCGGTAGTGGGGCTGATCGACATCGAGCTCGCGACCACGGGCGAGGCCGACAAGAAGATCGATCTGCTCCTCGAGAAGGGGATGATCCTCGACGGCGAGCTGCTCGATGTCGCCGACGCGCGCGCGGCGTTCGATCAGGTGATCGCGCTGCGGCCGAGCGACTCGATGGCGAAGGAAGCGATCGAGGAGCTCGACGTCGCCGCGAAGAACTGGAAGAAGTTCGCCGAGAAGTACGTCAAGGAGGCGAGCGCGTCGACCGACCGCGGGCTCGCGACCGGGCTGTACGTCAGCGCCGCCGAAGCGTTTGTACGCTTCGCGCCGGAGAGCAAGGAGGCGGAGGGCTATCTGCGCAAGGCTCTCGAGGTCGATGCCAAGAACACGAAGGCCGCCTTCCACCTCGCGCGCCTGCTGCGGCGGGCGGAGCGCTGGCAGGATCTCGCGAAGCTCCTCGAGGATCGGGCGGATGCGGCGCCCACGGTGGAGGAGAAGGTCGCGTCGCTGATCGTCCTCTCGGACCTGTATCGCACGCGGCTGCCCGCGCCCGATCGAGCGGACGCCGCGGTCAAGCGCGTGCTCGTGCTCGATCCGGCGCAGCCGCAGGCGCTGCGCGCGGTGACCGACGTGCTGATGCAGTCGCAGAACTGGCCGGCGCTGGTCCAGACCTATCAGGCCGCGCTCAAGGCGAAGCGCGACGGAGATGACCTCGGCATGCTGCTGCAGATCGCGATGGTGCTGTGGCGCCACGTCAACGATCTGGATCAGGCCGAGGAGTACTTCCGGCGCGTGCGGAAGATCGATCCCGGGCACCCGGCCGCGCTCGACTTCTATCGCGTGTACTACCCGAGCAAGGGCGAGAATCAGAAGCTGCTCGCGATGCTGCGGCAGGTGGAGAAGGGCGTGCCACGGCCCCGCAGCGACAGCGGTGATCAGTCGCGGCCGATCGGCATCGAGATCGCGGAGCTCGCCGAGCAGCAGAATAACCCGGAGAAGGCGATCGAAGCCTGGAAGCAGCACCTGCGCGCCGACCCGACGTCGGTGCAAGCGCGCGCGGCGCTCGCGCGGCTCTACCGCAAGACCGAGAAGTGGAACGCGCTGCTCGATCTCATGAAGGAAGAGATCGAGCGGTTGCCCGAGGGCGACGTCGCGGGGCGCGTCGCGAAGCTGCACGACGTGGTCGAGATCTATCGCGATCGGCTGCGGCTCGACGTGATGGTGATCAATACCTACAACGCGATCCTCAAGATCGATCCGGATAACCAGCGCGCGGGCGACGAGCTCGCGGCGAAGTTCCGCGTGCTCGGCCGGTGGAACGATCTGATCGCGGTGCTGACGCGGAAGTCCGAGGCGCCCGATGTCCCCGATGCGGAGCGCGTCGTCCTGCTGCGAGAGATCGCCGATCTGTGGTCGGAGCGGTTCGGCAACTTCGCGAACGCGATCCGCCCGCTCGAACGGATCCTCGAGCTCGCGCCGGCCGAGGCGGAGTCGCTGACGAAGCTCAAGGAGATCTACACGAAGCGCCGCCAGTGGCGCGCGCTGATCGACGTGCTCGCCCGCGAGGCGAGCGTGCTGCCAACCGCGGACAAGCGCGCGAAGCAGGCGGAGATGGCGCGGCTCGCGGCGGAGCGGCTCGGCGACTCGCGGCTCGCGATCGAGATCTACAACACCGTGCTCGCCGAGGCCGGGGCGGACCACGCGGAGACGCTCGCGGCGCTCGCGGGGCTGTACGAGCGCGAGAAGCGCTACGTCGCGCTCGCCGAGATCCTGCACCGCCAGCGCTCGGTGCTGCAGGGCAAGGAAGCGATCGCGCTGCTCGAGAAGCTCGGCCAGGTCTACGCGGATCGCATCGGTTCTCCCGCCGCTGCTGCGACCGCCTGGCAGGAGATCCTCGACATCGAGCCGACGCATGGCAAGGCGCTCCGAACGCTTCGCGAGCTGTACGCGGCCGCGGGTGACTTCACCGGGCTCGAGAAGCTGTTCGCGCGCCTGGGCCAGGAGGAGGAGCTCGTCGAAGCGTTGCTCGGCATCGCCGATCGGCTCGATGACAAGGCGAAGCGCCTCCCGCTCGTCGAACGCGCCGCTCAGCACGCGCAGCAGCGCGCCGAGGTCGCCAAGGAAGGTCCACCTCAGATCCAGGCGCTCGAGCGCGCGCGCCAGGTCTGGGAGCGCGTGCTCGCCGTGGATTCCATGCATCTCGGTGCCGCGAAGGCGCTCGCGCCGATCTACGCGAAGCAGGAGAAGTGGCCGCGCCTGATCACGGTGCTCGAGATCGAGCTCGCGGCTGCCCCCGACCTGGCGGCCCGCCTCGCGAAGATCGCGCAGATCCGTCAGCTCTGCGAGCAGAAGCTCGCGTCGCGCACGCTCGCCTTCACGTGGACGCTCCGGGCGTACGAGCTCGAGCCCACGAGCGAACCGCTCTACGCCGACGTGCTGCGGCTCGCCAACGAGCCCGAGCAGTGGAAGGACGTCGCCGCGGCGTTCGATCGCGCGCTCCTCCTGCCGACGGTCGACCAGGCGCTGCGCCTCAAGCTCCATCGCGAGCTCGCCAAGATCGCGAGCCGCCGGCTCGTCGACCCCGAGCGGGCACGCGCGTATCACCGCCAGGTGCTCGCGCTCGCCGCCGACGACCGGGAGGCCGAGCAGCACCTCGAGGAGCTGGCGATCCAGCTCCACGACTGGCCCGAGCTGCTCGCGTCGTATCGCAGGCGTGCCGCGCGGGAGAAAGATCCTACCGAGCGGGCCTCGCTGCTGATCGAGATCGCATCGCTGCAGGAGGAGAAGCTCGTCGATCTCGACGGCGCCGCGGGCACGTATCGTGAAGCCCTCGAGACGCTACCGAACCAGGTCCGCGCGATGCGTGCGCTCGCCCGCATCGAGGAGGCCCGCGGCGACTGGGAGTCGCTCGTCGAGGTGCTCGCGATGGAGCTCACGCACACGCAGGACGGGCAGCCGCGGTTCGATCTGTTGATGCGGCTCGGCAACCTCGAGCAGACCAGCCTCGAGCGGCCCACGAAGGCGCTCGGTCACTACAAGGACGCGCTCGGCGTGCCGGCACCCGGTGGCGCGGTGCGACCTCAGGCGGTCGGTGCGATCGTGCGCTTCCTGCTCGCCGACGGCCCGGGCGGGAACATCCCCGCGGCCGACAGGGTGGGCGCGGCGCGGCTGATCCTCCCGCACCTCGAGCATGCGCGGAACGTGGGGATGCAAGCGCTCGCGATCGAAGTGATCCGCGCCGGCGAGGCGACCACGGCGGTCGAGAAGCTCGAGCTGGATCGCGCCCTGATGCGCATCTATGGCGTCGAGCTCGGCGACCCCGGCTCGGCGTGGCTCGCCGGTCTCCGCGTGCTTGCCGTGGAGCCAGGTGATGGCGATGTTCGCGGCCAGCTCGGCGCGCTCGCCGGCCAGCTCGGCCGCGATGGTGAATGGGCACAACATCTCGGCAGCGCGCTCGCGAATCTCCGGCACAGGAAGGGCGCGCCGGGAGAGATCCGTGCGGTCGCCACGGAGCTCGCGATCGTTGCGGGCGAGCGGCTCGGCGATCGCGCGACGGCCGAGCGTGCGTGGATCGCGGTGCTCGAGGTCGAAGCAGATGCCGACGACGCATTCGAGGCGCTGGTCGCGAGCTATCGCGTGGAGGAGCGCTGGAACGATCTTCGCGCGCTCCTCGAGCGGCGCACCGAGGTCACGGTCGACGATCGCGTACGGCTCCATTCGCTGCTGGAGCTGGCCGCACTCGAGGAGGACGTGCTGGGGCAGCCGACGCGGGCCGCCGCGGCTCATCGTCGCGTGCTCGAGCTCGAACCCACGCACCTCGGTTCGTACCAGGCCCTCGATCGGCTGTACCAGGCGAGCGAGCAGTGGACAGAGCTCGAGGACCTGCTGTCCCGGCAGATCGACCACATGGCGCCGAAATCCGGCTCCGGCGTGGTCACGGGCGGCGAGCAGCTCGAGCTGCTCTACCGGCGCGCCGAGCTGTTCGCGCACCGGCTCAACGATCCGATGCGCTCGGTCGATCTGCTCGAGGACGTGGTGGCCAAGCGCCGCTCGCACGAGGACGCGCGCGAGCTTCTCGAAGAACTGATGCCGAACCCCGAGGTCACGATGCGCGTGGCGCGGCTGCTCGAGCCACTCTACGAGCAGGACAAGCTGTGGAAGGACCTCGTCGACGTGCTGCTCGCTCAGCGCACGCTCACCGCGGGTACCGAGGCCGTCGAGCTGCTATCGCGCGTCGCCACGATCGAGGAGCGCGAGCTGCAGAGCTTCCGTAACGCGTTCGAGGCATGGGTGGACGTACTCAAGCTCGACCCCACCCACGAGCGGGCGCGCGTCGAGCTGTCGCGCTTGGCGCAGCAGCTCGGGCGATGGCCCGAGGCCACGGCGGCCCTCGAGGCGGCGGCGGCGGCAGCGCCCGCGGGGGACGTCGCCACGCGTGGCGCGTTGCTCGGCGAGCTCGCGGCGTACTACGACTCGCAGCTCGGGGATGCACCGCGGGCGATCGCGGCGTACCGACGGCTGCTCGACGTTGATCCGTCGAACCCCGCGGCGATGCGCAAGGCCACCTCGGCCCTCGCGCGCCTCTACGATCAGGGCAAGAGCTGGCAGGAGCTCCGCGACGTCATGCGCAAGCAGGCGGAGTGGGCCGAGGACGCCGGCGAGCGTCGCGCGCTGCTCGCGCGTGTCGCTGCTCTCGAAGAGGAGAAGCTCGCGTCGCGCGATCAAGCGATCGCGACGTGGCGCGATGTGCTGAACGACGCGCCGTCGGATGCCGGCGCGCTCAACGCGCTCGAGAGGCTCTATCAGGCCGGCGAGAAGTGGCGCGACCTGATCGAAGTTCTCCACCGCAAGCTCGATCATGCCGCTCCCGACGAGGCAAAGCGCTATCTCGCGCGGATCGCCGAGATCCACGAGGTCATGCTCGAGGAGCCCGAGGAGGCGATCGCCGCGCACCTCGAGATCCTCGATCGCGCCGCGAACGATCCTGCCGCGCTCCACGAGCTCGCGCGCCTGTACCGCGAAGCCGGCCGGCACGCCGATCTGCTCGACGTGCTCGAGAGGCAGGCAAACCTCGACGCGGCGGCTCGCCTTCCGATCGACGTCGAGATCGCCAAGCTGCTCTCCGGTCCGCTGTCGCGCCCGGTCGAGGCGCTCGAGCGGTGGTCGATGGTGCTCGACACCCAGTCCGATCATCCCGAGGCGCTCGCCGCCGTCGAGGCCGCGCTCGGCGACATCGATCTGCGCGCCGCCGCCGCCGACATCCTCCG
>JAYVLW010000860.1:0-10099 GCA_043759315.1 Myxococcales bacterium | reverse complement strand
CACATGGCGATGTACATCGAGTGGCCGCACATCGATCGCCGGTTCAAGCAGGTCTACGCGACCATGCCGGGCCGCTATGCGATGGACTGGGCCGGCCGCAGCTCCGAGACCGACGACGACGTGAACTACCAGGAGCCCGAGCGTCAGAATTGATCAGCCGCGGCCGCGGCGTGCGCCACCGCCGCGATGGCGCGGTGGTGGACCGCCGCGATGGCGCGGAGGTGCCGGAGGCCCGGGGCGGCGCGGTTGTTGCGGTTGTTGCGGTGGCCGCGCGGCGGGCTTCGCCTTCTGCAGGAGGGGCGCGATCTCCTGTTCGGTGAGGTTGCGCCAGCGGCCGAGCGGGAGCTGGCCGAGGCGCACGTGCATGATCCGCACGCGCTGCAGCGCCTCGACGGTGTACCCGAACGCCTCGCACATGCGTCGGATCTGGCGGTTGAGGCCCTGGGTCAGGACGATCGAGAACACCTTCGCGCCGACCTTCGTGACCTTGCACTTCTTCGTCGTGGCATCGGAGAGCCGTACCCCGTTCGCCATGCCGTCGAGGAACTCGGGCGTGATCGCGCGATCCACGGCGACCACGTACTCCTTCTCGTGGTTGTGCTCGGCGCGCAGCACCTCGTTGACGATGTCGCCGTCGTTGGTGAGGAAGATCAGCCCCTGGGAGTCCTTGTCGAGCCGGCCGATCGGGAACACGCGCTCGGGATGATCGACGAAGTCGACGATGTTGCCGGCGACGCTGCGCTCGGTGGTGCAGGTGATGCCGACGGGCTTGTTGAGCGCGATGTAGACCGGCCTGGTCTTCTTGCGGGCGGCGCCGACGATGTCTCCGTCGAGCTTGACCTCGTCGCCGTCGTTGACCTGGGTGCCGAGGCCGGCGGGGACGCCGTTGATGGTGACCCGGCCCTCGGTGATGAATTCGTCTGCCTCGCGCCGCGAGCAGGCGCCGCTCTCGCTGAGGTACTTGTTGAGCCGCACGGTGGTGGGGGGAACCTACACGAGCTGCTACCTTGGTGACGCTTGCGCCTGCTCCTGATCACGCCACCGATGACCCAGCTCAACACGCCGTACCCCGCGACGGCGTACCTGACCGGCTTCCTCCAGCTCCACGCGGAGCGACTGGACCTCGAGGTGGTGCAGGCGGATGCGGCGATCGAGCTGTTCCTCCGCGTGTTCAGCCGCAGCGGCCTCGAGCGCGTGCACCACGAGCTCGCGCAGCGCGCCGGCGAGACCGACGAGGCCCTGCCTCCGTCCGTCGCTCACTTCCTCGCGCACGCGGAGGCCTACGAGGGCACGGTCGATGCGGTGGTCCGGTTCCTCCAGGGCCGCGATCCGGGACTCGCGCTCCGGATCGTCGGTCGGGAACTGCTGCCGGAGGGCCCGCGGTTTCAGGCGATCGAGCCGAGCGAGGACGGCGACGAGGATCCGCTCGCGTGGGCGTTCGGCGGCCTGGGCGTGGCCGACCGCGCGAAGCACCTCGCGAGCCTGTACATCGACGACGTCGCCGACGTGATCCGGGAGGGCATCACGCCGGACTTCGAGCTGTCTCGCTACGGGGAGCGACTCGCGGCGAGCGCCCCCACGTTCGATCCGCTGCGCGACGCGCTCGAGGACGAGCCCACGCTGATCGACACGATCCTCGACGAGCTCGCTGCCGAGCTGCAGGCGCGGCACCGTCCTGACCTGATCGGCCTGACCGCACCATTCCCGGGCAACATCTACGGCGCGTTCCGCATCGCACGTATGATCAAGTCGCTATCACCTGCGACGCGCGCGATCCTCGGCGGTGGCTACGTCAACACCGAGCTGCGCGAGCTCTCCGATCCGCGCGTGTTCGACTACTTCGACTTCATCACGATCGACGATGGTGAGGCGCCGATGCTCGCGCTCCTCGAGCATCTCGCGGATGCGACGCGACCGTTGCTCCGCACGTTCGTGCGTCGCGATGGCCGCGTGGTCTACGCGAACGACTCCCCGCTCCACGATGTTCCGATTGCGCTGGCCGGCACGCCGACGTACGTGGGCCTGCCGCTCGATCGCTACCTCTCGCTGTTCGAGATGCTGAACCCGATGCACCGGCTGTGGTCGGACGGGCGCTGGAACAAGCTGACGATCGCGCACGGCTGCTACTGGAAACAGTGCACGTTCTGCGACGTCACCCTCGACTACATCGCGCGCTACGATCGCGCACCCGCCGAGCTGCTCGTCGATCGGATCGAGGCGATGATCGCCGAGACCGGGCAGACCGGGTTTCACTTCGTCGACGAGGCCGCGCCGCCCGCTGCGCTGCGCGCGCTCGCCGAGACGCTGATCGCGCGCGATCTGACGATCACGTGGTGGGGCAACGTACGATTCGAGAAGGCGTTCACCCCGGAGCTGTGTGCGCTCCTCGCGCGGTCCGGGTGCGTGGCGATCTCGGGCGGGCTCGAGGTGGCGTCCGATCGCCTGCTGTCCCTGATGAAGAAGGGCGTCACGGTGGAGCAGGTCGCGCGCGTCACCCGGGCGTTCACCGACGCTGGCGTGATGGTCCACGCATATCTCATGTACGGCTTCCCGACCCAGACCGCGCAGGACACCATCGACTCGCTCGAGCGCGTGCGCCAGCTGTTCGCGGAGGGCTGCATCCAGTCCGCGTTCTGGCACCGGTTCGCCGCCACGGCCCACAGCCCGATCGGCAAGACGCCGGAGCTGTTCGGCATCACGCTGCGCCGCGCACCGAAGATCACGTTCGCGAAGAACGACGTCGCCTTCGTCGATCCGACCGGGTGCGATCACGACGCGCTCGCCGCGGGGCTGCGCAAGGCGCTCTACAACTACATGCACGGGTTGGGGCTCGACGAGGATCCGCGGGTGTGGTTCGAGCATCCGGTGCCGCGGGTGACGGTGCCGCCCGATCTGATCGCCCAGGCGCTACGCTGACAGCGTCCCGAGCGTGATGAAGGCCGCCGCGACGGAGGCGAGCCCCACCACGATCCCGATCAGGAAGCCGCTGATCGGCGTTCTCATGGCGATCGTGTCTGCGCCGACGGCGAGCGTCGGGCCGACCTCGTCGGCCTCGTCGGTGATCTCGATGTCCGGCTCCTCCCACTCGAGGAGCGGCACCGCGGGGGCGAGCTCGTGGTGGAGCGGGCGCGCGGGCGGATCGGCGAGGTCGACGATCGTCGTCGGCGACAGGCGATCGTCGAGATCCGAGAGCCGCGACGTCTTCGCCCACGCGATCGATGGCAGCTCGCCGCCTTCGATCACGCCGAGCGTGCGCAGTTCCGTTGGCTGGAGCTTTCGGGTGTCGCGCGCGTCGGCGCCGGCGGTATCGATGTCGAGCAGCTTGATCAGCTCGGTCACCGCGAGCGGGCAGGTCGGGCGCTCGGGCGGGCCCGCGACCGGCTCGGACCTCGGCGGGCTAGAACCACGTGCGAACCGCACTTCCGTGCGCTCGCGGAGCGATGGGATGTGCTCCAGCGACGACCGGGTAGGCGTCAGGTCCTTCATGGGTAGTTGAACCGGCCGGAACGGGGGTGTGTTCAGGAGCCAGCGTCGTCCGGCCGCCTACACGGTCCCATCGCAAGGTGGCGACATCGCTCTGCGCCGGACCGTTGTCGCGACGACAACGTCCCGGCGCGGCCCGGATGTTGCGCGGATCGTGGGGTAGGGGCACACCCTCGTCGTCATCGCCCTTCGCCGAGCGAGGCGCTCGCGATGTCTTCCGGCAGCTCCTCCCCACGTGCAAGCATCGAGGTCACCCTCGCGAACACATCGGCATCGGACGCTCGCTGCGCTGGCGTTCGACGCGCTTCGGACCGCACGGAGAGCGTCATGCGATCGACGCGCGCGAGGGCTTCGCGGTGACGTCCGAGGTATGCCCAGTAGAGCGACGTCAGCGGACACGTGTTCTTTGGATTGAAGCGGCAGCCTTTGCAGAAGTTGCTCATCTTGTGGATGTAGGCCGAGCCCGCAATGTAGGGCTTGGTCGTGAGCACTTCGCCCACGCCGAACGTCCCCATGCCGTGCACGTTGGGCTCGACCACCCAGTCGTACGCGTCGATATAGGCCACCCAGAACCAGTCGGTGAGATCTCGTGGCGATACGTCGAGGAGCATCGCGATGTTCGCGAGGACCATGAGCCGCGTGATGTGGTGGCTGTATCCCTCGTCCCAGACTGACTCGACCACCTCGTCGAGGCAGCGAAGACCGGAGCGCTTCCCCCAGTAGGCGGGCGGAACCGGGCGCGCCGCGCCAAGGATCGATGTCCGCGAGCCGCCGTCCCCGCCGGTCGCCGCGGGCGCCCAGGCCGAGCCGGCCCAGTGGCCGTAACCGCCGTCGCCGGGCGATGTCGCGACCGGCTGGGCCACTCCACCGATCACCCGGAAGCCGTCCGTAGCCTCGTGGACATGACGGACGTATTCCCGCCAGCCCAGGATCTGCCGCACGAACCCCTCCTTGCTCGCGAAGGGAATATCGAGAGCGACGGTGTCGTCGACGATCGTGCGCGCGGAGAGGCGCTGGAGGTTCAGCAGCGGAGAGATTCGCGTGTGGAAGAGCGTCCGCGAGTCGGTCGACATCGCGTCCTCGAATGGACCGAAGTGGGCGAGGCACTGCGCCTTCGCCCAAGCCCAGGTCCGGTCCGCGTCAGCGCGCGTCGCGGGGATCCCTCCGGGGTCGAGCTTGCCAGGGTGCCTCGCCATGCGCGTCGAGACGAGGTCGCAGACTTCCGCGGTGATCGCGTCGACCTTGTAGCGGGGAAGGGCGGGCGCCTTCGGCGTACCGTTCCACGCCTGACGGTTCTCTGCATCGAAGCTGAAGCGGCCGCCCATGGGCTTGCCCTTCTCCATGAGGATGTCGAGCCGCCTCCGGACCTGACGGTAGAACGCATCCATGCGCCACGGAGGATTCGCGCCCCCGGCGGCGAAGTCCTCCCGTGTCGTGAGCCAGCCCTCGTGAGGGACCTCCTCGAGCTTGCCGCTCTCGAATAGTGGCGCGAGCTCCGCGCGGAGCTCGCGCTCGGCGGGCCGCATCACCCGGAGCGCGCCCAGCTTCGGAGCGACACCCTCGATGGCTTCTCGGTACGAGGGCGCGACCACATGCTGGACCGCGACGCCGCGCGCGGCCTGTTCGATCGCGAAGTGGCGAAGGTTCGTCAGAAGAAGCGCTAGCTTCTGTTTGTGATACGGCCGCCGCGCCGCCTTGTCCGGACACTCGACGACGACGATCCCGAGCTCCTTCGCCGGTTCCCGCGCCAGCGGGCCGATGGCGCTCGTGAGCTGATCGTACGGCACGAACAGCCAGCGGCGCTTCGTGGCGGAGGTCTTGTGCGCGGCCAGAGCGCTGTGGAACTCGCTCATGGAACGACCTCAACCACGACAGCACGCCGAGTCGACCACCAGAAACGTATTGAGGAGCATCAACAGCAGCGCCGGAAGCAGCAGATGAAACGGATCTCGCAGTCTCAGCCTCGTGATCAGCCCGCACAACATCAGGAGTGCCAACCCGCCTGACGAAATCCAGGACGCTGTCGGCCACCACAGCCCCAAGATCAGTCCGAGGCCGCCCAGCAGCTCCAACCAGCCGGTGAACACCCGTAGGTTCCCAAGCCCGTAACGAACGAACTCACGTTCCATGGTGGCCGAGGTCAAGCAGTGGGTCCCGTAGAGGATGAACGCCAGGCTCGAGACGAGGGCGAGAACCGTTCGTGGGCACACCTAGCTCACGACTCCCATCTGGAAGGCCGCGACAAACAGCGACAGCAGCAGCAGCAGCAGCGAGGGAACGAACTTGACCAGCGCGTGGCGCACTCTGAAGTGAGACCACTGCGCACCGGCCATGAGCAGCGCCATCAGCAGCGCGGGGACGAGCACGAGCGGCGGATGCCAGATGCCAATGACGAGAAGGGTCGAGAGCACGATCTTCGTGGCCCCGATGAAGCTGCGGAACGTGACCGACAACCGGTACTCCCTGAATTCCCGCTCGATATTCTCGAACCGGAAGATCCACACGAACAACACGGAAGCCGCGATGAACATCTGGGCGACGAGCGACAGTTTGAGCATACAAGTTCCGTCTGGGGCCTGACCTGCGGCCGTGATGGCCCCCCGCGAGACCGCCGGAGAGCCGAGGTGGATGCTCGCTTCGAGTGCGGCCGACCTGCACAAGTTGCAGATTGATTCACGCCGCGATGACTGCAGCTGCAGCACGCGATACTCGGTTCGCCCCGATCTCGAGCACCGAGTGATCCGACGTGAGCGCGGGACCCATTCCGTCGGCGGCGCTCGACGCAGATCAGGCAATGGTCGGACCAGCCTGTGCGCGTCGATACCGTGGGAGGATGTGAACGTGAAGCTGTCGACGCCCCCGCTGCCCAGCGTGATCCTCCGCGCGCCCGATCGGCACACGGCCGAGGAGCGCGTGCGGCTGGCGCCACACCTTGCCAATACGGAGCTCGCGCCGCGGTCATGAAGTTGCTCGTCACCGGTGGTGCAGGTGCGGTGGGCCGAGCGCTCGCGATCCGCGGGCAGGCGCGGGGCCACGAGTTCGCTGCGCTCGATCGCGCCGCGCTCGACATCGGCGATGCCGCGGCGGTCGGTGCCGCGCTGCGCTCGATCACGCCGGCGGCGGTGATCAACGCGGCCGCGTACACGCAGGTCGATCGCGCCGAGCAAGAACGCGACGCCGCGTTCGCCGCGAACGCGATTGGCGCCGGCGCGGTCGCCCGGGCGTGCGCCGATGCCGGTGTGCCGATCGTGCACATCTCCACCGACTACGTCTTCGATGGCATCGCGACGCGTCCCTATCGCGAGGATGATCCGATCGCTCCGCTCTCCGTCTACGGCGAGAGCAAGGCAGAGGGCGAGCGCCGCGTGATCGCCGCGGGCGGATGCGTGGTCCGCACGTCGTGGGTGTTCGCGCGGGGAGCGAACGCGTTCGTGCAGAAGATCGCTGCTCGGCTCGCGTCACCGGGGCCGCTGTCCGTGGTCGCCGATCGCCATGGCTGCCCGACCTGGGCCGGAGACCTCGCCGATGCGCTGATCGATCTCACCGAGCGTGGCGCCCCCGCGGGCATCTGGCACTTCGCCGGCGACGGCGCGACCACCTGGCACGGTCTCGCGTGCGCGATCGCCGAAGCGCTCGGCGAGGACGCGGCGCGCATCGCCCCGAGCATCGCGGTCGATCCTCCCGGCGGTGCACGGCGGCCCGCGTATTCGGTGCTCGATACCGCGAAGCTGCGCGCGATCGGCATCGTACCGCGGCCGTGGCGGCTCGGACTCGTGGAGCTCCTCACCCCGTGATGCGACGTCGTGAGTGACGAGGTACCCGCGCGGACCCGGCTGAGGGAGCTGGCGTGGCTATTTCTCAAGCTGGGCACGACGTCGTTCGGTGGGCCGGCCGTGCACGTCGCCATGATGCAGCGCGAGGTCGTCGAGCGGCGTCGCTGGCTGACGCCGGAGGAGTTCCTCGACCTCGTGAGTGCGACGAACCTGATCCCGGGGCCGAACTCCACCGAGCTCGCGATCCACATCGGCCGCGAGCGGCGCGGCTGGTCCGGCCTTCTCGTCTCCGGCGCATGCTTCATCTTGCCCGCCTCGCTGATCGTCCTCGGGCTCGCGTGGGCGTACACGCGGTACGGCGCGTTGCCCGCCGTGGATGGCGTCCTGTACGGCATCAAGCCGGTGATCATCGCCGTGGTCGTCCAGGCACTGTGGACGCTCGGTCGCACCGCGATCAAGTCCGTGTGGCTCGGCGTGGTCGGGGCGGGTGCGCTCGCGGCGGCGCTCTGCGGCGTGCACGAGCTCGTGATCCTCGCGGCAGCGGGAGGGGTGGTCGCGCTCGCACGGGGCGTGGTCCCGCGATCGGGGGCGGCGTCCTGGTTTCCGCTCCCGCTCCTCGCCATCGGTGCGACCGGCACAGCGTCGGTCGGGCTCGGTGCGCTGTTCGGTGTGTTCCTCAAGACCGGCGCGGTGCTGTTCGGCAGCGGTTACGTGCTGATCGCGTTCCTGCGCGCGGATCTCGTCGAGCGCTTGCACTGGCTGACCGAGTCGCAGCTGCTCGACGCGATCGCGGTCGGGCAGGTGACTCCCGGGCCGGTGTTCACCACTGCCACGTTCATCGGCTACCAGCTCGACGGCGTGGCTGGCGCCGCGGTCGCCACGCTCGGCATCTTCCTGCCCGCGTTCGTGTTCGTCGCGCTCAGCGGGCCGTTGATCCCGGTGCTGCGGCGATCGGCGTTCGCCGGCGCGCTCCTCGACGGTGTCAACGTGGCGTCGCTCGCGCTCATGGCCGCGGTCACGATCTCGATCGGGCGCGCCTCGCTGGTCGACGTCCCGACGATCGCGATCGCTGCCATCGGCGCCGTGCTGCTGGTCCGCTTCAAGGTCGGCTCGGTGTGGCTCGTCGTGATCGGCGGGATCGCTGGCGGCCTGCACTCCCTGACCTGATCAGGCGACGCGGGCGTCGGTGTCTCGTGCCTCGGTGACGACCAGGTCCTTGTGCTGCTGGTCGGCGCGGGCACACAGGGCGATGCGAAGCACGGCGTCGGTCGCCTTGTCGGTCGCGATCGCGTCGTAGTCATCGCCGCTCATCACGCGTTCTTCGGGCGTCACCAGGAGCTCGGTATCGGAGGTGATCGTCTTCGCCGCGATCGGCGTGCGGGCCTGCTCGAGCGCCCACGAGCGCTTCTTCGCGACGAGGTTCGTCTTGCGCTCCGCCTTGTGGTGCTTGTCGATTCGCGCGGAGATCACCTCCGCGTCGCCGCGCGTCTGCGCGAGGTTGTGTGCGCCGAACGCGCCGGCAAGGAAGCGATCGATGTGCTCGTCGATCTTGTGCCGCGCGCTCGGGCCGCGGCGCATCCAACGCCACGGCGGGAGGTTCTCCCACCAGCTGACCTGGCTGCGGCCCAGGAACAACAGGCCACCGGCGAGCTTGATCAGCGCGCGCCCGCTGGGCGAGTCGTACGTGGTGGCGATGCCGGCACGGGACAGCGCCTCGAGGCGCGGTAGGTGCGCTTCGAGCTCCTTGCCCGAGGTGTCGCCCTTCCAGCCGGGTGCGAGCACCGCCGCGAGCTCGTTCGCGAGATCGAGCAGGAGCGCCTCGCTGACCGGGACGAGATCCTTCTCGGTGATGTCCGCGCGCTCGACCAGGCGCCGCATGCGCTCGAGGTTCTCGGAGAAATCGAACATCACGAGCATCGCCGTCGTGGCGTGCTCGCTCGCGGCGTACGCGGGATCGTGGAGGTCCTTCTCGTCGACAGCGGCGTGGATGATCGATCCAGAATCGGCATCGAGCGTACGCACCGTGTCGATCGTGCCGACCTTCCACTTGTTCATCCAAACGCTCTTGCCATCGACCTCGGGTGCGAAGCGATGGACAACGACGTGGCGCTGATCGGGAAGGGCCTCGCCGAGCCTCTCGCTGATGTTCAGGGCCTGCTGTTCGAGCCACTCGGGCGACGGCTTCGCCCACCAGCGTAGCCAGTACGTGCGGTAGATGGTGAGCGCGCCGCGTGGCGCTTCGCGCATCACCTTGACGAGGGCGGTCGCGTCCTCCGACGGCTCGGGAGGCGCTGCGCCTCCGGGAACCGGGGAGGGCACGAGCAGGCGGCGCATCCTCAAGCCCTTGCCGACGAACGCGATATCGATGCCGGCCTCCGCGGCGCGCGTGGCCTGATCGTCGGCGAGGAACACGTGCGGGTACGTGGGGCCCTCGGGTCCTTCGATCTCGTTGTCGAGGATGACCACGGCCTTCTTCGCGAACCAGTCCGCGAGCGAGACGCCGCCGCCGAGCGGCTTCTCGAGGTCCAGGTGCCGCTCGCGCGACAGGTCCCAGATCGCCGTCTTGAAGGCGAGGCGGTCGCCCAGCTGATCCCACGCCTCGATCTCCTCGCGCGTGGTGCGGTGGTTGACGACGAGCAGCACGTCGGCATCGGAGACCTGGAACGGCCGCGCGACGCGCACCTCGAAGTCGCGGATCTGCACGGGCCGCGCGGTGGTGGGCGCGTCGAGGTCACCGAGCTCGAGCGTGACGTACGCCGAGAACCGGAGGTACTCCGGGGCGCTGTCCTTGACCTTGATCGTGAGCTCGAGCGCAGCGGTGTCGCCGGCGCCGATCGAGGACA
>JAYVLW010000859.1:0-4941 GCA_043759315.1 Myxococcales bacterium | reverse complement strand
TTGCACCAGGCGCGCCAGCGCTTCCGCGGCTCCAGGCTGTGATTTCGCGCAGAACCAGCACCGGATGGCGGCCTGCCTGCACCGCCTGCGCTGGCGGGGTTTTGCGCACCTTTTGCGCATTTTCATCGTCGGACGCAAGTCCTGCGAGATACACGCGAGCTTTGCGGGCCTCACAGCGGCACGATATTGGCTTGGGAGGAATCGTATGAGGTCAGGTCGGATCTTGGTCGTGGACGATGAGGTCAACGCTCGAACGGCGCTCGCCGAGCTCCTCCGCGACGAAGGGTTCGAGGTCGAGACGGCCGCGGACGCGTTCAAGGCGCTCGGCAAGTACGAGTCGTTCACCCCGCACGTGGTCGTCACCGATCTCAAGATGCCCGGCATGGACGGCATCGAGCTGGTCAAGAAGATCAAGGCCTTCGAGGATCCCGCCGCCCTCGTGGTCATGACCGCGTTCGGTGCCGTGACTTCCGCGGTGGATGCCATGCGCGCCGGTGCGGCTGACTACCTGACCAAGCCGATCAACTTCGACGAGCTGCTCGTCGTCCTCGACAAGGTGCTCGCCGAGCAGGCGCTGCGCCGCGAGACCCGCCAGCTCCGTGTCCGCGTCCGCGATCGTGTCGCTCCCAACAACATCGTCGGGATGAGCCCGCCGATGCAGCGGGTCTTCGAGGTGGTGGATCAGGTCGCGCCGAGCCGCGCGAGCGTGCTGATCACCGGCGAGAGCGGCACCGGCAAGGAGCTGGTCGCGAACGCGCTCCATCAGCGCTCCAACCGCGCGAGCGGTCCGTTCATCAAGCTGCACTGCGCCGCGCTGGCCGAGTCGCTGCTCGAGAGCGAGCTGTTCGGCCACGAGAAGGGCTCGTTCACCGGCGCCTCCGCGCGCAAGGACGGCCGGTTCCAGATCGCCGACGGCGGGACCCTGTTCCTCGACGAGATCGGCGAGATCTCACCGTCGATCCAGGTCAAGCTGCTCCGCTTCCTCCAGGAGCACGAGTTCGAGCGCGTCGGCGGCAACCAGACCATCCGGGTCGACGTTCGCGTGATCGCCGCGACCAACCGCAACCTCACCGAGGAGGTCGCGAAGGGCCGGTTCCGCGAGGATCTGTTCTACCGGCTCAACGTCGTGTCGCTCGAGATGCCTCCGTTGCGCGAACGGCGCTCCGACGTGGCGCCCCTCGCCAAGTTCTTCCTCGACCGCTACACGAAGGAGAACAACAAGGTCATCGAGGGGTTCACGCCCGAGACCATGGACCTGCTCGTCGGCTACGACTGGCCCGGCAACGTCCGCGAGCTCGAGAACGCGATCGAGCGAGCCGTGGTGCTGACATCCGGACCGGTGATCGAGGCGCGCGCGCTGCCCTCGAACATCCGCCCGCGCGTGATGCCAGGCGGGATGCCGCTCGTCCCCGGCTCCACGCTCGGCGATATCGAGAAGTATGCGATCCTCGAGACGCTCAAGTCGACCGGGGGCTCCACGTCCCGCGCGGCGGAGATCCTCGGGATCAGCGTCCGGACCATCCAGTACCGGCTCCACCAGTACAACGAGGCCCCGCGGTCGGACGTCGACGTGGTTCAGAGGCCCATTCCAGAAGACCTCAGCAAGGCGTGACAACCTTCCTCGCAGACGCCTTCCGCTACGTCGGGATGGCGGATGAAGACCTCGCTCGTCTGGCCGAGCTCCACCCGGTGCTCGCGCCGTGGTTCGCCCGGACCGCGGACCGCTTCTATGTCGCGATCAACGCCGAGCCGAAGGCCGCGCGGATCCTGTCGGGGCCGGATCAGGTCGAGCGCTTGCGGGCGACGCTTGTCGACTGGATGTCGACCGGGCTTCTCGGTCCGCACGACGAGAGGTTCTACGAGAAGCGGTCGCGGATCGGGCGACGCCACGTCCAGATCGGCCTCCCGCAGGAGTACATGTTCACCGCGATGAACGTGGTGCGGCTGTCGTACCAGGAGGCGATCCTCGCCGCCTTTCCCGCGCCGGCACCGTACCTCTCGGCGATGCACAAGCTGCTCGATATCGAGCTCGCGATCATGGTGCGCCACTACCAGCTCGATTCCGAGGCGAAGCTCGTCGCGCGCGAGCGCTACGCCCAGGCCGATCGGATCACGTCGATCCAGACGCTGACGGCGGGCCTGGCGCACGAGGTGCGCAACCCGCTCAACGCCGCGAAGCTCCAGCTCGAGCTCCTCGATCGCCGGCTGCGCCGCGAGCACGACGATCCGCGGTTGACGCAGCCGAGCGCCCTCGCGGGACAGGAGATCGAGCGGCTGACCCAGCTCCTCAACGACTTCCTCGCGTTCGCGCGTCCTCCCGAGCTCAACCTCGACGAGCGCGACATCACGGCGCTGGTCCGCCACATCTGCGACGTCGAGCGTCCCGGCGCGGAGAAGCGCGGTGCCTCCCTCGAGCTCGCCGTTCCGCCCGAGCCCGTGCTGGCGCGCGTCGATGCGCCCAAGATGCACCAGATCGTCGCGAACCTCGTGCGCAACGCGGTCGAAGCAGTCACCAGCAACGGCCGGATCGTCGTCTCGCTCGAGGGGACCCCGGACGCGGTGATCGTCCACGTCCAGGACGACGGGCCCGGGATTCCCGCCGTGGTGCAGGCCCGGATCTTCGAGCCGTTCTTCTCGACCAAGGAGAGCGGCACGGGCCTCGGCATGTCGATCGTGCACTCGCTGGTGTCACTCCACGGTGGGTCGATCGACCTCGACACCGGGGAGCACGGCACCCGGTTCGACGTCACGATCCCGCGGCGCCCGTAGCACGAGCGGATCGTCGAATAGCACGCGCCGCGGCGGCGAGTCGACGTCGTCGAGCTGACCCGAGCGCACCGTCCAGACGAAGGCAGCGACCGCGGCCCCGGCGATCAGGATCGCGAGCGGCAGGACGATGTAGAGCGAGATCATGCAGCCTCCCGGAACGCACGAGAGCGGAGCGAGCTGGCGAGCACCGTGAGGGAGCTGAGCGGCATCACCAGCGCGGCGACCAAGGGGTGGATGACGCCGGAGATCGCGAGGGCTCCGGCGGTCAGGTTGTACAGCAACGACAGCCGGAGGTTGCGCCGGATCGTCGCGAGCGTCGCGCGAGCGCCGCCGACGGTCGCGGCGATCTCGCCGATCGCCTGAGCACGGAGATAGACGTCGGACGTCTCGATCGAGATCTCCGCGGCACCGGAGACCGCGATGCCCGCCGTCGCAGCGGCCATCGCCGCCGCATCGTTGACGCCGTCCCCCACCATCACCACCGGGCCGAGGCGCTTGGCGGCGATGACGCAGGCAACCTTGTCCTCGGGATCCGCACCGCCGTGGCAACGATCGGGGGCGATGCCGAGGCCTCCACCGACGCGCGCCACCACACGTGGATCATCGCCGGACAGCAGCTCGACACGCCAGCCGAACGTCGCGAGGCGATCGAGGGCGGCCCGAGCATCGGGGCGGACCGGATCCGCGAGCCCGGCGACGGCGACGGAACGTCCATCGACGGCGACGACGATCGGCGTCTCTCCCCGCTCGGCCAGCTCGGCGATCCATCCCTCGATGATCGAGTGCGCCGATGCGCGCGCGCGGATCCACGGAGGAGCACCGACGAGGACGCGGCGTCCGTCGACGCGGCCCGCGATCCCGCGACCGAGCTCCTCCTCGATCTGGGTCGCGGTGAAGGCGGTCGTGGCGTGCGCACGCAGCGCGCGTGCGATCGGGTGATTGCTTCCGGCCTCGACGGCCACCGCGAGTGCTTGGGCGTCCACGTCGCCGCGCCACGACACCACCGCGAGCTGCCCCGCTGTCAGGGTGCCGGTCTTGTCGACAAACATGGTCCCGGGTGTCGCGAGCCGCTCGAGTGCGTCGGCGCCCTTGATGAGCACGCCGCGGCGCGCCGCGCGACCGAGCGCGACCGTGACCGCGAGCGGCGTCGCCAGCGCGAGTGCGCACGGGCAGGTCACGATGAGGAGCGCCATGGCGGTCTCGGCACCGGTCGCGACCGACACTGCCGCGGACCACGCGATGAAGGTGATCAGCGCCGCGAACGTCACGACCTTCACGAAGGTCCCCGCGACGTGGTCGACCAGCCGCTCGATCGGCGCCTTGCGGGACGACAGCGCCTCGATGTTCGCGACGAGCTTCCCGACGCGCGTGGTCTCGCCCACCGCCGTCGCACGCACGGTGATGGGCGCCGCGAGGTTCGCGGTCCCCGCGGCGACCGCGTCACCCACGCGGACCTCGCTCGGCCGTGACTCGCCTGTGAGCAGGCCCACGTCGAGCGCGGAGCTGCCCTCGACGATCATCCCATCGACGGGGATCACGTCGCCAACGAGGACCTGGAGGTGATCGCCGGGGACGATCGCCTCGATGGGGACCTCGATGACCTGATCGCCATCGATCCGACGCGCGCGGCTCGGTGTGAGGGCGAGGAGGAGCTCCGCGGCGGTCGAAGCGCGGCGCTGGTGCCGAAGCACGACCCACCGCGCGACGAGAAGGAGGAACACCAGCATCGCGAGGCTGTCGAAGTAGATCTCGCCGGAGCCGCGGAGCACGTTCAGCGCCCCCCAGCCGAGTCCCGCCGCGATCCCGATCGAGAGGGGGAGATCGAGATGGAGACGGTGCGCCCGGAGCGCACCGAGCGCGGTCCGGAACATCGGCGTCGCCGCATAGCCGAGTCCCGGCACCGCGACGATCATCGACGCCCAGCGGAAGAACGTCGCATCGGTGCGCGACATTCCCCCGAACAGGCCCGCGTAGAGCGCGACGGCGAGCAGCATGAGATTGCCCATCGCCGCGCCCGCGACGCCGAGCTTGACCAGCAGCGCACGGTCCTCCCGCCGCCGCAGGCGATCGCGATCGAGTCCACGATATGGGTGCGGAGGATGGCCCACGCCGTCGAGGAACCGCGCGATCGTCGAGAGCTGCGTCAGCCGCGGATTCCAGGTGACGTCCGCC
>JAYVLW010000858.1:0-7838 GCA_043759315.1 Myxococcales bacterium | reverse complement strand
GTGGCGTTGCCCAGCGTGGACGGCGCGCCCGCCTGACCGCGCTGGCACTTGTCGAGGGAGAGCGTGACGTCGCCGCCGAAGTCGAGCCGTGCGCCCACGGTGAGCGCCGTCAGCCCCCCGCGGTCGCCACGGACCCAGGCATACGCGCTGTCAGCGCCGCCGGCCTCCACGCGCAGGGTCTGCGGCAGCTTCGCGAGCGCGCCCTCGAGCCGATACGCGCGGCCAAAGTGCCCGCCCTTCAGCGACGTATCGGCGACGCCGACGCAGATCGCATCGAGGCCCGTGGGAACCGGGCGATCACCGGCGATCTCGAGCGTGATCTCGTCGCTACAACCCGCGCAGAGCGCGGCGGCGACGGCGAGACGAGAGAACACCGAGCAGCAGCATCGCACACACGGTGCCGGCCGAACCACCCCCGCCGGCGGAGCAGCCGCTGCTGTCGCCCTTCGGCGCGACGGAGAACACGACGTGCATCTCGGGGCCGAACCACGTGGCATCGCCCTGCACGAGCTGGAACGCCTCGTCCAGGACCTGGGTCTCGTGGACATCGGGGGCGACGATCTCGAACGTGAACGTGCCGGTGGTGCCGGGCTCGACCCGGGTGTCGACGCCGGTGGCGCGCGAGGGCGAGAGCCAGTCCCCATCGAGGAAGGCCGCCGACTCGCGATCCTGTGGCAGCGCGGTGCCGACGCGCGTGAGATCGAGATCCCACGCGACGTTGCCGTTGTTCGTGATCGTGATGGTGACGGTGCCGGTCTCTCCGGACACCAGCGCGGTAGGAGCATCGACGATCGCGTCACCGGCGAGGAACGTTGGAGCGCCGCCGGTCTTCACCAGATCGATGTAGTGCGCCCATTTCCAGCCCGGGCCCGGATCGGTGTGGTCGGAGCAATCGGGCGCCTCGCCGTGACCGACGATGAAGCCGTGCTCCTTGGGGATCCCGTACTTGTCGGCGAGGTACGCGGTCAGCTTCGCCGACGCGATGTACATCGGCTCGGTGAACCACAGGTCGGGCTTCGCGGCGTAGCCCTCGTGCTCGATGCCGACGGTGGTCGAGTTGAAACACGCGTCGTGCCACGCGACGTCCTTCTCCTTGACCATCTGCGTGATCGCGCCGGTGCTCGACTTGATCACGTAGTGCGCGGAGACGTTCGCGGCGGGATCCTTGAACCAGCTGATCGAGCCGGCGTAGCTGCCCTCGGTGTCGTGGATGACGATGTGATCGATCTTGGTGCGATTGCCGACGGCGAAGTTGCCGGAGTACGCGGCCGACCACGTCGCCGGCCCGTAGTCCGCGCTGCCGAGGCCCTGCACGGAGGTGCCGAAGCCGGCGCTGGTGTCGAGCTCCGGGCGCGCCGCGATCGTGACGGTGTTGCCGCCCGCATCGCGGCCGTCGATGCCGCGGACCAGCGCGTCGGTGAGCGCGGTGCGCTCGTCGTCATCGAACAGCGACAGGAAGTCCGCGAGCGAACGCGCCGAAGGATCGCGGCTCTTCACGAGCGCGGCGGCGGCGCGGACCGAGGCCTCGGGCTCCGTCGCGGCCGCGCGATCCGTGACGCCTGCGAGGGCAGCGCCGGCGGCGAGATCCTCGGGCGACATGCCGAGCAAGCCGAGGGTAGTGCGGCCGTGCTCGGTCGCCGAGACGATGCGCAGGCGCGTCCCGACGTACGACATCGCGGCGAGCAGCTCGGCGGGCACTCCGGTCTCGGTGGCGACACGCGCGAACACGCCGACGAGCGGCGAGGTTCCACCGACCGCGACCCGGGGCGCGTTCGACTCGGAGAGCGGTGCCACGCACGCGCCGGCCAGCAGCGAGGCGAGCGCGATACCGGCCATGGACCCCATGCGCATGGCCCACATCGTAGATCATCCAGCTCCCCGCCCGCGACGAAAACTCCGAGAGATTCGGCCACGGATCGGCTGCAAACACGAGTGGGCAGCCGCCCGGCCCCCGACGCGGTGCACAACGAGGCTAAGATGGCGGGGTGTCCGCGTCCGCCGACGGCGGCATCCGCTTCGGTCAGTACGTCCTGTTGCGGCGCATCGCGCGCGGCGGGATGGCCGAGGTGTTCCTTGCGCAGCAGAAGGGCCTCGAGGGGTTCGATCGCCGGGTCGCCGTCAAGCGCATCCTCCCGCACCTGGTGGACGCGCCTGACTTCGTGAAGATGTTCCTCGGCGAGGCAAAGCTCGCGGCACAGCTCACCCACCCGAACGTCGTCCACATCTACGATTTCGGAAAGGTCGACACCGACTACTTCATCGCGATGGAGTTCGTCGACGGTGTCCACGCCGGCCAGCTGTTCAAGCACGGCGTGGACAAGGAGCGCCTGCCGCCGACCATGGTGGCCCGCATCGGCGCCGATGCCGCGGCGGCCCTCCACTACGCGCACGAGCTCCGCGCCTCGAACGGCCAGCAGCTCGGCCTCGTCCACCGCGATGTCTCGCCCGCGAACATCATGGTGTCGTTCGACGGCATCGTGAAGCTCTGCGACTTCGGCATCGCGAAGGCCGCGATGCTCGGCGATCAGCTGACCAACCCGGGTCAGGTGAAGGGCAAGTACGCGTACATGTCTCCCGAGCAGACGATCGCGTCGCCGCTCGATGGGCGCAGCGACGTGTTCTCCCTCGGCATCGTGCTGTGGGAGCTCCTCGCAGGAAGGACGATCGTCGGGCGTGGCGATGCCGTCGATGCGATGCGCGCGATCCGCGATGGCAAGCTGCCCCCGATCACCTCGGTCGTGCCGCGCTGCCCACCTGCACTCGCGAAGGCGATCACGTGGGCGCTGCAGACGCGTCGCGAGATCCGCGCGACAGCGCTCGACTTCGCACAGGCGCTCGAGCAGTTCATCAAGTCATCTCCGGAGATCGCCGGGCCGATGCAGCTCGGCGGATGGGTTCGCCAGCGCTTCGTCCGCGAAGGCACCGGCCAGCACACCGCCCTGCCGCTCAAGGGCGTCTCGATCGGCACGCGCGCGGTCCCGGGCACGCAGGTCGCCGGCAACACCCCCGAGCCTGGCACGTCGGTGTCGATCGGCACGCAGGCGGGCACCATCACGCCAGCGTCGGCGCTGATCGCCGCATCGGTCGTGCTCGACGGCGACGACCTGCTCGAGTCCGCCGAGACCGTGGCGATCACGGACGAGGTCGCCCTGGCAGCGCTGAAGAAGGACGTCGGCAACACCACCGTGATCGATCCGAGCTCGCGCGCCGCCGCGGAGTCGACCGATCGGACGACCACCGGCGTGGTGATTCCCCACAGCGCCGTGCGGGCGGCGATGGAGAGCACCGATCGCTCCGTCCGTGCCTCGATCGAGGCCACGCAGCGTGATGGCGACACCGTCCTCGCGGACGACACCGTTAACGAGACGAACATGCGCAGCGGCCATTTCAAGCCGCAGGTCGCCGGCGGCCCCGCCGCGCTGCCGACGATCATCGAGCAGCGCCGGATCGAGCCGCCGCCGCGCGTGCCCGCCGCGTTCGATCACACCGGCGGCATTCCGCGGCAGCGCAAGCGCCTGCTCGCGATCGGTGGCCTCGGCGCGCTCGCCCTCCTGAGCTTCGTGATCGCGATCGCCGCACGCACGTGCTCCTCCGGCAGCGCCGCGCCACCGGATGCCGTTCCCGTCGGTAGCGCCGCCGCGATCGCTGCCGACGCGACGCCGCCGATCGATGCGCCGCTCGACGCGCACGCCGACGCGCCGTCCGACGCGTTCGAACCGACGATCCGCCCCGACGCCACCGAGGACCTGATCTACCTCGAGCTCCGCACCAGCCCGAGCGGCGGCAACGTCACGGTGAACGGCGAGACCCGCGCCGACCCCGCGCGCTTCGCGCTGCCGCCCGGCCACTACAAGATCATCGCCGAGCTCGACGGCTATCTGCCCGAGAAGCGCGAGGTCGATCTCGACCGCGGCGTCGATCGCGTCCAGGACATCGCGTTCGACAAGAAGGTCAGCGGCGGCGGCCGCCCTGCCCCGTCGATGGGGAAGCTGACCGTGCGCACCACGCCGTACTCGATCGTCTACAACGGTGCGAGGAAGCTCGGCGAGACGCCGTTCGCCGAGCTCGAGATGGCGGCCGGCACCTACACGCTGACGTTCAAGAACCCGACCCACGCACCGGTGACGAAGAAGGTCACGATCACCGCGGGCAAGACGACGAAGATCTCCGTCGTCATTCCGTGACGGCTCAGGGCTCGAGGCCGGTGGCCCACGAGCTCTTCGGCTTGGTGTTGAAGTGGTGCGTGGCGTTGATGACGCGCACGGTGCCGGTCTTCGACCGCATCACGATCGACTCGGTCTTCGCGCTGTCGCCGAAGAACCGCACGCCGTCGAGGAGGTAGCCCTTGGTCACGCCGGTGGCGGCGAACATGACATCGCCCTTCGCCAGCTCCTCCGTGGAGTAGATGGTCTCCTCGGGGCGCACGCCCATCCGCTTCGCGCGGGCGCGCTCCTCGTCGTTGCGGAACCGGAGGCGACCCTGGAGCTCGCCACCCACGCACTTGAGCGCCGCGGCCGCGATCACGCCCTCGGGCGCGCCGCCGATACCGAACAGCACGTCGACCCCGGACTCGGGGTTCGCGGTCATCACCGCGCCGGAGACGTCACCATCGCCGATCAGACGGATGCGCGCGCCGGCCTGGCGGACCTCGGCGATCAGGTCGGTGTGGCGATCGCGATCCAGGATGACGGCGGTGCAGTCGGCGACCTTCTTGTTCTTCGCCTTCGCGATCCTCTCGAGGTTCCAGGTCGGGGACTCGCGGAGATCGATCACGTGGCGCGCCTCGGGGCCGACCGCGATCTTCTGCATGTACGTATCGGGGGCGTTGAGGAACTGGCCGTCGTCGGCGATCGCGATCACGCTGATCGCATCGGGCGCGCCGACAGCGCACAGGTTCGTGCCTTCGAGCGGATCGACCGCGATGTCGACCTTGGGCGACGAGTCGCCCGTGTGCCAGCCACCGCCGACGGTCTCGCCGATGAACAGCATCGGAGCTTCGTCCCGCTCTCCCTCACCGATCACCACGGTGCCGCGGAAGTCGATCCCGTCGAACGCGCGGCGCATCGCCTCGACGGCGACGTGATCGGCGAGCTTGCGGTCCCCGCGACCCATCAGCCGGGCGGACGCGAGCGCGGCTGCCTCGGTGACGCGGACGACTTCGAGCGCGAGGTTGCGGTCTTGCATGGCGCAAGGTGTACCGCTGGGCTGCCACTCGATCAATGATGCGGAGGTGAGGACACGAGGCATTGCGTGGGTGGTCGCGATGATGGTGGGGTGCGGGGGCAAGGCGGAGCCCCCCGCACCGTCGGTGATGCTGACGCCCGAGCTCGAGGCGCAGTTCGCCGCGCTCGGCGGGGAGTGCAAGCACCTGATGCGGATGGGCGGCGAGCCCGGGGCCGCGCCGCGGGTGTTCCAGTGCTCGAGCACGACCGCGTACGTCTCGATCAACATGTACGACGGAGGCGTCGTCAAGTCGATCGAGCTCGCGCTCACGGGCTCGCCGAAGGAGCTCCGCGCGGGCTACGGCGCGGCGCTCGGAAAGCTGATCCCACAGGCGACCCTGACCGCGATCCAGGACAGGTTCCCCGACGGCGGCAACGGCATCGATCCACCACAGCTGGTCAAGGCCGGCGGTCTGGGCCTGATGATCGCCGCCGACAAGAAGCCCGCCGGGCTCCGCGCCGACGTCACCATCAACTGGTAGTGCGCGGCGGCAAGGCCGGGATCGAGGCGCGCAGCTCGTCGGGCAGCCGGCGCGGGCGACCATCGGTGCCGATGATCGCGTGGCGCGTGTGGCCCGAGGCGATCAGCTCGTCGCCCCGCAGCACGCGGTAGCCGAACCGCACCGATGCGGGGCGGACCTCGATGACGTCGACGTCGACGATCAGGAGATCCTCGTAGAACGACGGACGCTTGTAGTCGCAGTGGGCTTCGACCACGGGCATCGCCACGCCCCACTCGACGAGGTCCTTGTAGCTGCGGCCGAGGGCGCGCCAGTAGGCGGCGCGCGCGCTCTCGAAGAACCGCAGGTAGTTCGCGTAGTACACGACCCCCATCTGGTCGGTGTCGCCGAAGATGACGCGGATCTCGTGCTGCATCAGCCGGCTACTTCCTGCGCAACGCTTCGCGTTGCTGCGCTCCCCACGTCCGTGGGGCTTGCGATTCTGATGACGCGGGCCGGCTCGCGCACGATCGGGAGCGCGTCGATCTCCGCAAGTGCGGCGCGCATGTCTCCCTCGCGTGCCGAGTGCGTGAGCACCACGACCCACACCGGCTCATCGGTCGTCCGCCGCCCCGGTGCGCCGTCCTGGACGACCTGCGCGATCGACACGGAGTGCGCGCCGAGGATGGTCATCAGCTGACCGAGCACGCCGGGCTGGTCGTGGACACCGAACCGCAGGTAGTAGGACGACGTCAGATCGGCGACGGGCACCATCGGGCGCACGACCGCGGGCCGGGGCCGCGCCGTCTGCGAGCCAGCGCGCGCGAACATGTTGCGCGCGATCTCGATCATGTCGGAGACCACGGACATCGCGGTCGGCAGCATGCCGGCGCCGGCGCCGTAGTACATCGACGGCCCGAGCGCGTAGCTCTGCACGTAGACGGCGTTCTTCGCGCCGGCGACATCGGCGAGCAGCCAGTTCGCGGGGATGAGCGCCGGGTGAACGCGCGCCTCGAGCTTCTCGCCATGTTCGCGCGCGATCACGAGCGGCTTGATCACGTAGCCGAACTTCTCGGCGTACGCGAGGTCGATCGGATCGACGACATCGATGCCGTCCTTCGGGATCGCGGCGACGTCGATGGTGGTGCCGAAGCAGAGGTTGACGAGGATCGCGAGCTTGTGCGCCGCATCCCCGCCGCCGACGTCGAGCGTGGGATCCGCCTCGGCGTAGCCGAGCTCTTGCGCCTCGCGGAGGATGTCCGCGAACGGGCGCCGGGTCTCGGTCATCGTCGACAGGATGTAGTTCGACGTGCCGTTGACGATGCCGATGATCGACTCCACGCGATCGGATGCGAGGCCCTCGCGGAGCACGCGAATGATCGGGACGCCGCCGCACACCGCGGCCTCGTAGTAGACGTCGACGCCGGCCTTCTCCGCCGCGCCGAACACCTCGCCCCAGTGCTCGGCGAGCAGCGCCTTGTTCGCGGTGACCACGTGGCGCTTCGCCGCGATCGCGGAGAGCACGGCGGTCTTCGCGAGCGTGGTGCCGCCGATCAGCTCGCACACGATCTCCACGTCGTCGCGGTGGATCGCGGCGTCGACGTCGGTGGTGAGGAGCGCGCGGTCCACGTTGACCACGCGGTCGAGCTTGTCCGGATCGCGCACCGCGATCGCGCGGACCTCGAGCCGCGCGCCGAGCCGCGCCTCGATCGCCGAGGCGTTGTCCTCGAGCAGCTTGATCACGCCGCCACCGACGTTCCCGAGCCCGAGCAGGGCCACTCCGATCGTGCGTGGTGCGCTCATGTCACGGCCGCTTGTACGAGTAGTGTTCCGAGCCGATCACCCAGCCGTCGGCGGTGCGGCGCACGACGAGCGTGAGGGTGCCGCTCTCGGTCACGGTGGTGGTGCCATCCGTCAGCTCGCGCGTCATCGTTGCGACCGCGGAGGCGGCCTCCAGCCCGAGCGCGATGACCTGGACGTCCTTGAGCCGGATGTGGATCTGACCGGCGCGCGCGATCCGGTCCTTGAGGTACGCCTCGACCGAGCTCCAGCCGATCATCGTCAGGCCTTCCTGGACGACGACGACGTCGAGATCGTGGGCGTACAGCTTCGCCAGCGTCTCGACGGAGCGGACCTCGTACCCCTGGCGCCACTGCTCGATCGTCGCCTTCACGGC
>JAYVLW010000857.1:0-3174 GCA_043759315.1 Myxococcales bacterium | reverse complement strand
ACTTCACGCTGACGGTCAGCGCGGACGCCGGGCAGAACAAGGTCGAGGTCGACCTCTCCGAGGGCCAGCAGAAGACCGGCGTCGAGGTCACGCTCGAGGATCTCGTCACGCTCACCGGTCGCGTCGTCGACCTGATGTCGAAGCAGCCGGTGGCGGGGCTGATGGTGTTCGCGAGCCCCGCGAAGGGCAACGCCGGCATCTCGATCACGTTCGGAGACGAGGAGACCGATCACATCACGGATGCCGCCGGTAAGTTCACCGTCAAGCGCGCGCCGAAGGGCAGGCTCGCCATCCAGGGCATGGCGAAGGAATGGAAGGAGAGCGACTACAGCTGGTTCCGGATCTTCCGCAACGTGACGTCGAGCGGCACCGTGGACCTCGGCGACCTCGGCGTGATGAAGAAGCGGATCAAGGAAGGCGAGACCGCTGGCAAGCTCGGCATCCACTACAAGGAGCAGGCGCCCGACGCCGACCCCGAGCTCTACGCGATGGAGGTCAGCTTCATCGAACCGAACAGCCCGGCGGCGAAGGTCGACCTCAAGGTCGGTGATGTCATCACCTCGATCGACGGGATCGACGTCACCGGAGGCGGATCGATGTACGCGTGGACCCTGATGAACGCGCCGGTCGGCACGAAGCTGACCATCGGCCTCAAGCGCGGCACCTCGTTCTCTGTCACGCTCGCTCCGCCATGACGCGCCAGCGCACCGGCCTGCTGCTCGGACTCGTCGCCATCGCCGCCGCCGTGCTCGTGTGGCGCTGCCGCGGGGGTGACGACTCCGCGCCGGCGAGCGGGGTGCACCCCGGCAGCGCGACCGCGACGCAGGCGCCGCCGGATCGATCGACCGCGCGCAGCCTGCCGCGCCCCGATCCTTCCACGATCGCGCGGGCCACGATCGCCGGGACCATCACGCGCGACGACACCAAGACCCCGCTCGCCGGCGCGCGCGTGTGCGCGCACGGCGAATCGCGCGACTACGCCGACGAGCTCCTGCGCGACGCTACCTGCGTCACCACCGCCGACACCGGGACGTACCTGATCGAAGGCCTGTTGCCCGCGCAGTACAGCGTCAGCGCGAGCGCGAAGACGTTCCGGCCCGAGCAATACCACCCCGACGGCAAGCGCAAGGTGAGCGCGTTCCCCGTGCGCGCGGGCGAGCATCGAACCGGCATCGACCTCGCGCTCCGCGCCGGTGGCGTCGAGATCAGCGGCACTGTCTCGGACCTCACCGGCGGACCGATCGCGAAGGCCCGCATCGTCACGGACGATCCGGTGGTGGTCACCGAGACCGACGACAAGGGTGCGTTCTCGCTGTGGGTGAGCAAGGGCCGGCACAGCATCGAGGCCTCGGCCGACGGCTACGCCGCGAACGACGAGTACCTGTATGCCCCCGGCAAGGTCGAGATCCTGCTGACGCCCGAGTCGTCGCTGTCGGGCACGGTCGTCGATGCGAAGACCACCCTACCCGTCGAAGGCGCGCGCGTGACCCTCGGCGACTGGAGCGAGGCCGAGGCGACGTTCTCCGACGCACAAGGCAGGTTCCGCATCAACCGGATCAGCCCGGGGCGTCAGACGGCGGTCGCGAAGACCGATCGCGGTTACGGGCGCGCCGAGGGTTCCACGCTCGTCGGCCTTGGCCAGCACGTCGACGGCGTGATCGTGAAGCTGTTCCCCGCCGCGCGCGTCGAGGCCCGCATCATGATCGCGGGAGATCCGAAGACGGTGTGCGAGCGCCCGCGCGCGAGCCTCCACGACGTCGCCGCGCAGCGCTGGATCGAGCTGCGCAAGGAGCCCGATGGGCTGCTGTGGGCCGATGGCGTGCTCCCGGGGGACTACAAGCCCGAGCTCGGATGCGATGGCTATCAACCGCGCGAGACGTACGACCACGTGGTGGTCGCCGCGGCCGACGTCAAGGACCTCGAGTGGATGGTCGATCCGGGCGCGGTGATCAAGGGAACCGTCCGCACCACGAGCGGAGATGCCGTCGAGGCCGCGGAAGTCTGGGCACGCACCACCAGCGGCGCCGCGCGCGCGAAGACGGGCTGGGGCACCGACGAATCCGCGCGCGACGGCAGGTACGAGCTCACCGGGCTCAAGCCCGGTAGCTACAAGATCGAGGTGACATCCACGCGGGGGGTCGCACCGAAGGACGGGTACAAGATCGACGTCGCGGCGGGCGCCACGGTCGAGAAGGACCTCGTTCTCGACGACGTCGGCACGCTGACCGGCACCGTGATCGATGCGAATGGCGCCCCGGTCGCGAACATCGACATCAACACGCGCATCCTCGGCGGAGGCCGATCGTGGGGCGGCGACCACAGCTCCGATGACGCCGGGGCGTTCACGATCGAGGGTCTGCGGCCCGGCGACTACCGCGTGGTCGCGCAGCGCGGCTGGAGCGATACGCTGCGCAAGCCGGGCACCACCGATGACGCGAAGCAGGGGGAGAAGGTCACGATCCGCGCAAACCAGGTGTCCACCGTCAAGCTCGTCGTCGAGGCGCAGTCCGGCACCATCAAGGGCACGGTGGTCGATACCGATGGATCACCGGTCGGCGACGCGTTCGTCTCCGCCGCGCGCGAATCCGACGCCGCCGGCGCCCAGCGTACGAACGTCCAGGACACGCGGTGGTCGTGGGAGGAGAAGCCCGTGCTCACCAGCATCGAGGGCGCATTCACGCTCGACAAGCTCTCGCCCGGCACCTACACGGTCCGTGCCTTCCGCAAGGGTGGAGGCGAGGCGATCGCCGAGCACATCGAGGTCGGGGCGACGAACACGAAGCTGCAGATCAAGCCGACCGGCTCGATCGAGGGCCTCGCCACCGGCCCGAACGGCCCGCCCGACGAGCTCTCGATCTCCCTCAACGATCCCGTCACCGGCCTGTGGCGCAGCGAGGACTACTTCAAGACGAACGGCCGGTTCACGATCCGTGATCTCCCGAAGGGCCACTTCCGCGTCACCGCGGAGAGCGCCGGGATCAGCGCGCGGGTCGAGCTCGACCTCGCCGAGGGCGAGGCGAAGACCGGCGTGACCATCAAGCTCGAAGCGCTGCTCACCCTCCGCGGCAAGGTCGTCGACCTCGCGACCTCGAAGCCGGTGCCCGGCGTTCACATGAGCGCATCGATGGCCGATGGAGCTGGAGGCTCGTGGTTCTCGACGAGCGACGACGAGAA
>JAYVLW010000856.1:0-7867 GCA_043759315.1 Myxococcales bacterium | reverse complement strand
GGCGCGGTCGGGTCTCGTCGTCGCGTGGGGTGAGCCCACGCTCTCGGTTCCGGCCGACCACGGCGAAGGTGGGCGTGCGCAGCAGCTCGCGCTCGAGCTGGCGCGCCTCCTCCGCGGTACGCATCGCATCGCCCTCAGCATCGGTAGCGACGGTGCCGATGGTCCCGCGCCGGTGCACCGCCCGACGCCGGCGGGCGCGTTCGTCGACGGCTCGACCTGGGATGCGATGATCGCCGCGGGTCACGATCCCGAGGCGGCCCTGGCGCGCCGCGACGCCGGCGCTGTGCTGGCGGCGGTCGACGCGCTGGTGGTCACCGGACCCACCGGCATCAACCACGCCGATCTCGTCCTCCTGGGCTGACCTGGCCGAGGTGGTATAGAGCCGCGTGGCGCCGCAGATCTGGACCACGCTCGCCGTGCTCGACTGGACGACCCAGCGCTTCACCGAAGCGGGGATCAGCGGCGCGCGTCTCGAGGCGCAGCTCTTGCTCGCGCATGTCCTCCAGTGCTCGCGGACGCAGCTCTATATGGGCTTCGATAAGCCGCTCGCGGAGGCCGAGCTGGCGGGTTATCGAGCGCTGATCAAGCGCCGGCTCGGTGGCGAGCCGGTCGCGTACGTCCTGGGCGAGCACGAGTTCTGGGGCCTGCCGATCTATGTCGACCCCAGCGTGCTGGTTCCGCGCCCCGATACGGAGACGGTCGTCGAGGTCGCGCGGTCGAGTCGCCCCGACCGCGCCGCGCCCTGCCGCGCGCTGGATCTGTGCACCGGGTCGGGCGCGATCGCGCTCGGCCTCGCGAAGGAGCTCCCGGCCGCACACATCATCGCGACCGACGTGTCGCCCGAGGCCGTGGCGATGGCGACGAAGAACGTCGTTCGCAATGGCTTCGCGGAGCGCATCGAGGTGCGCCAGGGCGACCTGTTCGCACCGGTCGCGGGCGAGCGCTTCGACCTGATCGTCTCGAACCCCCCGTACATCGCGACCGCCGTGATCTCCACCCTGTCTGCCGAGGTGCGCCGGGAACCGGTGCTCGCCCTCGACGGGGGCGCAGATGGGCTCGCGTTCTACGATCGGATCTGCGCGGGGGCGGCGGCGCACCTCACCGAGGGCGGCGTGCTCGTCGTCGAGCACGGCTTCGATCAGGCCGACACCGTGCACGCGCGGTTCGAGCGCGCCGGCTTGACCGGCATCACGCTCGTTCACGATCTCGCGAAGCACCCACGCGTCACGTGGGCACGCCGCGGCTGATCCCGCGGCGGCGACGGAGAACCATCGCGAGCACGAGCAGCGCGAAGCCGGCCCGCGCGCCGGGGGCGGCCTCGCCGGAGCAGCCACAGCCGTGCCCGCCCGCGACCGGCTTCGGGCCGACCGCCGGAGCGATCGCGGTGCAACCGTCATCGACACCGGCGGCGCACGCGCGCTCGAAGTAGACCCGCGCGCGTTCGGCATCGACGGGCTGCTTCGTCGCGCGCAGAGCCTTGCCGGCGGCGATGCACCCGAGCGGATCGAACCCATCGCAGGCCTTCGACAGCAGCTCGAGCGACTTCGCCGGATCGCGCACCGTGGCCAGTCCCTCAGCGTAGTACGTGCCCAGCACGTACTGGTAGTACGGGTTGTCCTTCGCGAGCTCCTGCGCGCGCGCGAACGACGTGGTGCGCAGCCGTGCGATCTCGGCGAGCGTACCGGCGTGATGCTGATCGAGGAGCATCGCGAGGTCCTTGCACGCCTCGGGCATCACGTATGCCTCGTTGCTGCACGCGGCGCGCAAGGCCTGCTGCGCACGCTTGGGATCGGCCTTCGTCCCGCCTTCGCCCGTGGCGTAGTAGTGACCGACGCCGGCGCAGCCGGTCGGGTCGTTCGGCTTGCAGGACTTCTCGTAGAACGCGAACGCCTTCTTGTGATCCAGAGGCGCGCCGGCGCCGTAGCGATAGACGTCGCCGGAGTTGGTGCAGCCGACGGAGCTGCCGAGGTCGCACGCCTTCGTGAAGTACTTCGCCGCCGCGGCCACGTCCCAGCGGACGCCGTGCGCGGTGTAGTAGGCGAAGCCGACGGAGCTGCATGCGTCGGCCCAGCCACCGTCGCACGCGCGAAGGTACATGCGGAGCGCGTCGTCGGGATGCTCCTGTCGCTCGTAGAGCCGCGCCATGCCGAAGCACGCCGCAGCGCGACCGCTATCACATCGAGAGCGATAGATACCCTCCGCCTTCGCGACATCCTTCGTGATGCCCCAGCCGTCGGCGAGGAGGTCTGCCTGGCGCAGGCAGCCGTCATCGGCGTTGCGGCCGCACGACGCGGTGAACACGTCGTATGCCTTGCGTCGATCGGTCTCGCTCGAGCTCGCGGCGAGCTGGTTGCCGAGCGCGATGCACGCGTGCTCGTGGTGATCGGTGCACGATTGCTCCATGACCGCGAGGACGGGCAGGGCCGGCGATCCGGTCTCGGCCACGAGCGTGGCGAGGTAGGCGCAGGTGTCGGGCTCTCCGTACTTGCACGCGCGCATGAAGGAGCGCAGCGCGAGCGCCGGATCCTTGCCCCCGGCCTCACCGAAGTACGCCATCGTGCCCCACGTCTTGCACGCTGGCGCGTAGAGCTCGTCGGCGGTGCCCGTACACGCGCGCTCGAAGAACGCGACGGCCTTCTGCGGATCGGCCACCGTTCCCGTGCCGGCACGGTACGCGTCGCCCGCCGCGTTGCAGCCCACGGGGGACCCCGCGTCGCACGCGGTCTCGAACAACCGCAGGGCGCGATCGGGTGCCGCGAGCCCGCCGGCGCGGCCGACGCTCGCGAGCCAGCCGGCGAGATAGCAGGAGTTGCCGTGCTTGGCGTCGCAGCCGAGCATCGCGAGCTTCGCGGCGCGCACATCGTCGGTCTTCGCGGCGATCAGGTACTGCGCGCCCTGGTAACACGCGACCGGCCAGCCGCCGTTGCAGCCGCGGTCGAGCGCGACCTGGGCCGCGGCCGGATCCGCCGTGGTCCCGATGCCGTCATGCGCGCGCCGGCCGTAGGTATCGCACCATCCGCCGCCGGCCTCGCACGCGGTCTTGTAGTAGCGCGTGGCCTCGGGCTGATCCGCGACCGCGATGCCGAACCCGAGGCGGTAGAACTCGGCGAGCGTGCCGCAGTACTTCGGATCGAGCTCGCAGCCGCGCTTCGCGAGCTCGAACGCGTGCGGCAGGTTCTGCTTCGCCATCCCGAGCCGCTCGCCGATCTTCTGGCACGCGTCGCCGTTGTCGTAGCGCGTGCACGCCTTGTCGAACGCCTCGTTGGCACCGGCTGGGTCCTTCGCGCCGGCGATTCCTTCATCGAGCGAGGTCGCGAGCCGCATGCACGCCTCGCCGCTGCCGCCGGCGCAGCCCCGACGGTACGACGTGATCGCCTTCGCCGCGTCCTTCGCGACGCCCTTGCCGGTCTGCTCGAGCATGCCGACCACCACACACGCGCCTGGATCCTCCGGGCACCTCGGCGCGAGCAGCGCCATCGACTTCTCGAACATGGCCTGCGCGACTGACGCGCTCGCGGCGCCGCCGATGCCGCGTTCGATCAGATCGCCGGCGCGCGCGCAGCCGATGCCGCTGCCGAGCTCGCACGCACGCTGGAACGCGACCCGCGCCGCCGCGAACTCCGCGGTGCGGACACCGAGATCGCCGATGTTGATGCAGCCCTCGAGATCGTCGACGGCGCACGCCTTGACGAAGTACGTCATTGCCCGCCCGTCATCCCGTGCGATCGTCCGGCCACGCGCGTAGAGGAAGCCGAGCAACGTGCACGAGGAACCGTGCTTCGCCTCGCACGCCTCGTCGAGCAGCTTCACCGCGTGCGAGGGATCCACGGGCCTGCCCTTCGGCAGCCCCTTACCCTCGAGCTCGTCACTCGCCTGGTTGTACTTCTCCTGCGGCGACAGGCGCGGTGCCGGCTTCTTCTTGACGCACGCGCCCGCGGAGATGCTCCATTGCTGTCCCTTGGGACAGTTGCGATCGACGGCGCCGGCCGTCGCGCACAGCGCGAGGACGATCGCGAACGCCGCCCGCACGGTCATGGAACGACGTCCTTCACGCAGCGGAACCCGACCTCGGGATCCCCTTGCCGTTCATCGACGCCGACGCGGAAATGAACCGAGGCCTGCCACCCGGCCCCGGGCGAGACCGTGAACGATGCGCCACGGACGATCTTCGTGCCGCGCTTCGCTGTCCCCGGACTGGTGGTCCACTCGAGCACGCTCCCCAGCATGTCGCACAATCCTCGGGCCGAGCAGTCTTTCGACGTCGACGGGGTCAGGACTGCCTTGCCGCGCATCAGCGATGCGAGCGCGGGATCATGGTTTGCGGTCGTCGCCGCGGCCTCCCACTCGAGCTCCGTCGGCAGCCGCTTGCCGAGCGCGGTGCACGCCGCCGAGGCCTGGGCCCACGTGACGTTGCGGGCGGGAACATCCGCCGCATCGCTGGGCATGCCGCCCGCCTTCGCCGAGGACACGGCGCGCCGCAGCGTCGCCAACGTGACTTCGGTGCGATCGATCCACAGGTCGCGCAGCTGTAGCTTCGTCGGTGGAAAGGCGTCCGGGTGCGTGCCCGCCGGCTCGCCGAGCGTGTACTCGTCGGCCGGGACGAGCACCATGTCGTCGGGCATCGACGGCGGTGGTTGGACCGACGTGTCGACCATGGTCGGCGCATCGAGCGCGGCCGCGTCGTGCGCCACCACGGCGATGACCGCGGCATCCGGCGCGGTGGGCGACGACCGCAGCATCCGCTGCAGCCCGAACGCCGCGCCGCCGAGCACGATCACCGCGCCGATCGCGAGCAGCGCGATCGGGGGACGCTTCGCCGGCGGTGGCGCCGGGGGCGTCGGTGGCTTCGACGGGACGGTGTCGGCGCTCGGCGTCGTGGCGAGCAGACCGACCTGGCTGGATCCGGCCTTGTAGACCACCGCCGACGGCGGAACCTCGGTGCCGGGCGCGACGAGCTTCGCCGCGACGAACGCGCTGCGCATCGCCTCGGCGTCCGGCGGTCGCTTCGCGGGATCCGCGTCGAGGCAGCGCTCGACGAGCGCATAGATGGCCGCGGGCAGATCGGGGCGCAGCGACTCCAGCGGCGCGATGTCGTGGCGCAGCACCTTCTGCAGCACCATGGTCACGGTCTCGCCGCCGCACGCCGCGGTGCCGCACAGCATCTCGTACAGGATCGCGCCCATCGCATAGACATCGGTCCACGGCCCGATCTCCCCCTGGTCGGGCGCGACCTGCTCGATCGCCATGTAGGCGGCGGTGCCCATCAGGCTGCCGGTCAACGTCAGATCGGAGTCCTTCGTGCGGACGCGGGCGATGCCGAAGTCGAGGAGCTTCGGGATCTCCCCGTCGTCGGTGTCCGCGACGTAGATGTTCTCCGGCTTGAGATCGCGGTGGACGATGCCGGCCTTGTGTGCCGCCGCGAGGCCCTTCAGCGCGCCGTCGATCACCATGTTGACGCGCGCGAGATCCATGAGCTGCGGCGTGGGAGCGATCTCGTCGCGGAGGGTGTGGCCGTCCAGCAGCTCCATCACGAGGTAGAGCGTTCCCTGGTCGGTGCCGAAATCGAACACCTTGACGACGTGCCCCGTACGCAGCGCCGCCACCGCCGCTGCCTCGCGCTGGAACCGCGCGCGCGCCGACTCCGCGTTCGCGACGGCCGGGTTCATGATCTTGATCGCGACCTTGCTCTGCGTATCGGGGTTGATCGCCCGATAGACCGCGCCCATTCCGCCGACCCCGAGCAGGCCCGCGATCTTGTACTTCCCGATCTGCGCACTGAGGAGCAGCGTGGTCTCGTCCTTCGGGCAGACCTTCCAGTCCTCCGGGTAGTCCGCACGACAGACCGGGCAGTACACGCCACGATGTTATCGCGGCCGTGTACGATGACGTTCGTGCGCTTGCTCGCGATCGTCTGCGGTGTTTTCGCGGGCGTTCAGTCGCTCTCCGGCCTTGCGTCCGCCCAGGGACTGGCTCCGCCGATCTTCCCTCCGCCAGGCCCCCCCCCGGCGCCGGCGGGCACTCCGGCCCCGACCCCGACCCCGGCCCCGACCCCGGCCCCGACCCCGCTACCCCGGCCGAACGCGCCCGCCGCGCCGGTGGCGGCGCTCGATCGGGCGGCCGCCGAGCAGCAGTGCGCGGCGCACGATCCGAGCTGCAACTGGTTCGCGACGCTCGGGGGCCTCGAACGTCAGTCGATGCGGCGCGCGTTGACGGCCCGCGGCTACGAGCTCGACCCCGAGCCGTGGGGCAAGGTCGTCGGGCACATCCGCGTCTACAACGAGGACGTGTTCGCCGAGAAGACCCGGCTGTTGCGGTTCTTCAACCACTTCCACGTCACGTCGAAGGAGAGCGTGGTCCGCGACGAGGTGATCCTCCGTCCTGGCGACAAGTGGGATCAGAACAAGATCGAGGAGACCGCGCGCCGGTTGCGCGATCCCATCTTCACGTCCGTGATCGCCGTGGTGCCGGTGAAGTCCACCGAGCCCGGCAAGGTCGACGTCCTCGTCGTCACGCGCGACATCTGGAGCCTCCGGCTCAACACGCAGTACACGTTCCAGCAGGGGAAGCTGACGGACCTCGCGACGTCGCTCTCCGAGAACAACTTTCTCGGCCGCCGCGTCTTGATCGCCGCCGCGGTGACCCTCGATCAGGGCTCGATCGCCGTCGGCCCGCTGTTCATCGACAAGAACTTCCTCAAGGAGCACATCGAGCTGCGCGCGCGCGTCAACGCGATCGTCAATCGCGATGCGCTGTTCCACGACGGCAACCTCGATCAGGAGGGCAGCTCGAGCACCGTCACGCTGACCCGCACGCTGTGGAACCTGTCGAAGAAGTGGGGCGCCGGGGCGAGCTTCTCGCACCGGTTCGCGACGGATCGCCGGTTCTTCGGAACGCAGCTCCGACCGGTGTGGTGCCCGCTGAACAGCGAGTGCATCAAGAGTGGGTTCACGCCGTCGATGGTCCCGCAGGACGAGCTGCTACCCTGGCAATACCGGGTCCGCACGTGGTCGACGAGCTTGTACGTGGTGCGCCAGTTCGGCACCGACTACAAGCAGCAGGTCACGTTCGGCCAGAGCGTGTCGAGCGTGCACCCGGACCTGCTGAAGACCTTCCCCGGGCTGGTCGAGCAGCGCGAGCCGTTCCGCCGCGCCGTGCTGCCGCGCTCCGAGGTCACGTCGGTGCCGTACGTCGGCTACGCGATGTACACGCCCAGGTACAAGACGCGCCGCAACGTCCAGACGTACGACCTCGCCGAGGATCTGCGCATCGGCCCGAGCTTCGATGCGTCGTTCGGGGTGGGCGTAAAGTTCCTGGGCTCCGACACCAACTTCTGGCGCGCGGCGGCCAGCGGCGGGTGGACGTTCCCGTGGTGCCGCGATGGCTCGATCACGCTCTCGAGCGGCATCTCGACGCGCCGCCAGGGATCCGAGTTCATCGACAACACGGCGAGCGGAAACCTGCGCGTCGTGTCGCCGACCTACCGGTTCGCGCGGCTCGTGGCCGAGACCACGCTGGGGACCCGCTGGAACGACACCGCGAACTCGTTCCTCTCCATCGGCTCCGACAACGGTCTTCGCGGCTTCAACATCAACCAGTTCGCGGGCCAGCGCCTCAGCGGTACGCAGATCGAGATCCGGTCGATCCCGACGGCGATCTGGGTGTTCCGGGTCGGCGGGGTGCTGTTCTACGACGTCGGCGGCGCCGCGAACTCGCTTGCCCAGCTCCAGCTCCACCACGACGCGGGCTTCGGGCTCCGGACGCTCGTGCCGCAGACCTCGCGCGAGCTGTTCCGCTTCGACCTCGCGTTCCCGCTCGACGGGGTCGAGGCCGGGCACCCGAAGTTCATCGCGGGCTTCCAGTCCGAGTT
>JAYVLW010000855.1:0-4096 GCA_043759315.1 Myxococcales bacterium | reverse complement strand
CGCTCGCGATCCACACACACGATGCAAAGGCGTTGACCGTGATCGACCTGATCTTCGCCGCGCGGCTCGAGCAGTGGCTACGCGCGAACGGCTGGCCCGCCTAGGCCATCAGCGCGCGCACCGCGATCGCGGCGTCGCCGATCACGAACACGGTGAGCTCGTCGAGCTGGCGGCCATCGACCAGACCCGCGGCGAGCGCGCCGAGACCGGGGACCTCGTGCGTGACGGTGGCGAGCGTCCTCAGATCCGCATCGAGGGTGGCGGCCGCGAGCACGTTGACGTGGGTGCCCCGCCGGAGCTGCGCCGCCGCGATCGCGATCGGCGCGTGCACGCAGACGATGTCGCACGCGAGGGCTTCCTCGATCGGCACGACCGTGCCGCGGAGGGAATCGGCGAGGCCATCAGCACCGACGCCGCTGACCCGGAGGTCGCGCGGTGCGAACCAGGTGGCGTGCGCCGCGTACGACAGAGCGGCCGCCTCGGCCGACGGGGCGTCATGGACCACGAGGCCGAGGCTGCGCGGCGTGCCCACCGCGAGGTAGCGTGAAGCGACCGCGCCGGCCGCGGCGATCGCGCGTGGGAGCAGGTCGGCGTTCAGCGCGCCGCTGCTGGGTGCGCCGGTCGCTGCCGCGACGTACGCGCGCTCGACCGCCATCACCCAGTCGGCCACTAGAACTCCGCCTGCCGGGGCGCCCGCGGGAACGGGATGACGTCGCGGATGTTCTCGATGCCGGTCGCGTAGATGATCGCGCGCTCGAAGCCGAGCCCGAAGCCGGCGTGCGGGACGGTGCCGTAGCGGCGGAGGTCGCGGTACCACCAGTAGTCCTTCGCGTGCAGGCCCATCTGCTCGATGCGCGCGTCGAGCACCTCGAGGCGCTCCTCGCGCTGGCTGCCGCCGATGATCTCGCCGATGCCAGGTGCGAGCACGTCCATCGCGGCGACGGTCTTGCCGTCCTCGTTCTGCCGCATGTAGAACGCCTTGATGTCCTTTGGATAGTTGATCACGGCCACGGGGCCGTCGATCACCTTGTCGGTCAGGAACTTCTCGTGCTCGCTCTGCAGGTCGATGCCCCACGTTACGGGGAACTCGAACTTCACGCCGCTCTTCTGAGCACGGTCCAGCTCCTTGATCGCGTCGCCGTAGTCCATGCGCGCGAACTTCGTCTCGATCATCTTCGACAGGCGCGTGATGCAGTCCTTGTCGACGAACTTCTCGAAGAACGCCATGTCGTCCTTCCGCTCGGCGAGCAGCGCGCGGAAGATGTACTTGAGGAAGTCCTCGGCGAGCTGCGCATCCGCCGCGAGATCCGCGAACGCGATCTCAGGCTCGATCATCCAGAACTCGGCGAGGTGCCGCCGCGTGTTCGAGTTCTCGGCGCGGAACGTGGGGCCGAACGTGTACACCTTGCTGAGCGCGAGGCAGTACGTCTCGACGTTGAGCTGGCCCGACACGGTGAGCCGGGTCTCCTTGCCGAAGAAGTCCTTGTCCCAGTCGACCTTGCCGTCGGGGGTACGCGGTGGGTTCGCGGCGTCGAGCGTGGACACCCGGAACATCTGACCGGCGCCCTCGGCATCCGATGCCGTCACGATCGGCGTGTGGATCCAGAAGAAGCCGTGCTCGTGGAAGAACCGGTGCACGGCCTGCGCGAGCGTGTGCCGGACGCGGGTGGTGGCACCCACGATGTTCGTGCGCGCGCGCAGGTGCGCCACCTCGCGGAGGAACTCCGGGGTGTGGCGCTTGGGCTGCATCGGATAGGTGTCGGGATCGTCGACCCAGCCGACGACCTCGACCGTATCTGCACGCAACTCGACGCTCTGACCTTTGCCTTGTGATGCCACGAGCTCGCCGATGCAGCGCACCGCGCAGCCGGTCGTGATCCGCAGGACATCGGACTGATAGTTCGCGAGCTCCTGTGGCGCCACGACCTGGAGTGCATCGAAGCAGCTGCCATCGTGGACGGCGAGGAACGACAGCCCGGCCTTCGAGTCGCGACGCGTGCGGATCCAGCCCTCGACGGTGACCTTCGATCCGACCGCCACGCTCCCCGCGAGCAACTCGGCGATCCGCGTACTCATTCGCGCGCAGCTTCCTTGCTACCGACGACCGTCATGTTCATGCCGATCTGCACGGAGACCGCCTTGCCGTCGATCGAGATCACGGTCTTGCCGTTGAGATACCAACCGAAGCTGCCGGTCGAGAACGCCTTGACCTCTGCCAGCATGTCCTGGCCGTTGATCGTGATCTTCAGCGGCTCGGCCTTCTCGGCGAACTGAGCTGCGGTGACGGAACAGGAGGTCTTGGGCGGCATAGACGCGCATTCTTCCTCAGAACGCCCCTGCGTTGAAGCCGCGAGGCACTACTTCGCTGCCTTCCCGGGTCAGGGGCGCCGGAGCGCCGCCTGCTCGAATGCGAGATGAGCGAACGCGTTGATCACCAGCGCGTGATCGATCCGGCCGGAGCGCAGCATCGCGTGGACCTCGGCGAGCGGCATGAGGTCGATCGCGAGGACCTCGTTCCCGTCGAGGCGCTGGCCCGCCGTGGGCTCGGCATCGAGCGCGAGGAAGCTGTGCAGCCGGTTGTTCTGGATCGCGGGGTTCGGCGCGACGGTGCCGATCAGGCGCCAATCCTTCGCCTCGAAGCCCGTCTCCTCCGCGAGCTCGCGGGCGGCAGCGGTTCGTGCATCCTCTCCCGGATCGACCATCCCGCCGGGGATCTCGATGCACACGCGATCGGTGCCGGGTCGGTACTGGCGGATCATCACGACGCGCTCGTCCCGGGTCAGCGCGATCACGTTGACCCAGTCGACCGCCTCGATCACCGAGAACCGGATCGACCGGCCGCTCGGGTGCCGACCCTCGACGAAGTGGGTGGAGAAGATCTTGTAGTCGTGGCCGGGGCTGCGCGCGCCGAGCTCCCAGGCGAGGTCGTCGTCCTTGATCGGCATCCGGCGAAGATACCCTGTCATCCCAGGGGGATAGTTTCTGCCACGGCTCGGATCACGCTGGCGTGCTGAGGCCCATTCCTGCAGATTGCGAGCATGTCGTTCCGCATCGCACTCGGTCTCGTCGTGGCAGCCGCGACCACCGCGCAAGCGGGCGGGTTCGGTATCCCGGAGATCGGCGTCCGACGCACCGCGATGGGCTCGATCATCGGCCGTCCCGATGACCCCTCGGCCATCTACCACAACCCCGCGGGCCTCACGCTCCAGCACGGATGGAGCGTGTATGCCTCCGCCGGTCTCGCGCTGATCAGCACCGAGTTCCAGCTCGCGCCGTGGGACCAGAGCGACCGGTTCCTCCAGCAGATGCCCGAGAGCGATGGCTACTACAAGGCGATCAAGCCGAGCCGCGCGATGGGCGTGATCCCGATGGTCGCGCTGACCGGCGAGATCATCCCCGACAAGCTCGTCCTCGGCCTCGGCCTCTACGTGGGAAACGCGCAGGGCGCCGCGTTCGACAAGGACGCGGTCACGCACTACCACCTGATCGATGGCTACGTGATCGCGCCGCAGGCGGTGGTCGCAGCCTCGTACAAGATCAACGACGCGTTGAGCGTCGGCGGCTCCGCCGGCGTGATCAACATGCGGATCCACGGCAAGCGCTACGTGTATCCGATCATCAACGGCTCGGATCTCTCGAACTACGCCGGTACCAAGCCCGAGCTCGTGCTCGACGGCGAGGCATGGGCGCCGACCTGGCAGGTCTCCGCGTTCGGTCGCCCTCATCCGAAGATCACGTATGGCGCCACGATCAACGGCCGCGTCGATGCAACGCTCGAGGGCCCGGTCCAGATCACGTTCTCCGACGACGCGCAGGTGCCCGGCGACATGCTGATCGGCACGCACAAGACGGATCAGCTGATCCCGTGGTCGTTCATGGGCGGCCTGTGCTTCGACGTGCACCCGAACGTCGAGATCGGGACCGAGTTCCGCTACTGGCTGTACCGCCAGTACAAGACACAGCTCACCGACGTCAGCGGCATCGCGATCGTCGACAAGCTCGAGACGAAGAAGAACTATCACGACTCGTGGGAGGTCTCCGGCGGCGTTCGCGTGCACGACCTGCCGCAAGCGCCGAAGCTCGATCTCATGCTCGG
>JAYVLW010000854.1:0-6158 GCA_043759315.1 Myxococcales bacterium | reverse complement strand
CTTCGATTGTACGAACCAGGCCACCGCGGTCACCGGGATGGCCCAGCAGTACTACGATCAGGTGATGGCGGCGGAGGGCGGCACCTCGCGCGTCAGCTTCCACTGCTACACGCAGGCCGACGGTTGTCAGGGAGAGAACCTGGGGACCGGCACGCAGGACGCGATCCAGGCGATGATCGCCGGCTGCACGCCTCGCCATCCGTAGCGGTGCGCTGCGCTCAGCGGAATGCGCGAGCAAGCCATTTCGGAGCGTCGTCTCGATCGGCGCCGAACGCGATGGCTTCGTCTCGATCGGGGATGGGCAGTGGGTCGACCGTACGATGGTCCAGGTGATCCGCACGCAGCCGGTGCCGGCCGCGGTACCACCGGATGCGCGATGGATCGACGTCGACCTCGATGAGCAGACCGTCGTCGCCTACGACGGCGCCCGTTGGCGTGTTCCGGGTCCGCGCGAAGGCGGCGACGATGCGGATGGCAGGACCGCCCGACACCCGCGAGAGCTACGACGTCGGCGAGATCCCGTGGGCGGTGTGGCTCAAGAAGGGCATCTTCTTCCACGCGTCGTACTGGCACGACGGGTTCGGCGGCGTGCGCAGCCATGGCTGCGTCAACCTGTCGCCGCGGGACGCGCGGTTCATCTACGACTGGGTCGACCCGACCGTTCCACCGGGGTGGTCCGAGCTCGAGGTCGAGCGCACGGCAGGCACCATCGTGCGGATCCGAGATGCCGCGCGTCCAGACCCGGCGCCGTACGCGTACGCCGACGAGGCCGACGAGACCGACCAGACCGACGAGACCGCCCAGACCGACGAGTCCATCGAGGTGAATCCGTCCGCGATCAGACGGTAGCGGCCGGGGCCGGCTCAGGCCTTCTTGACGAAGCACGCCTTGAGCGCGATCGCGCTACCATCGATCCTGCAGTCGATCTCGTGGTCGCCATCGACCAGGCGGATGTTCTTCACCTTGGTGCCTTGCTTCAGCACCTCCGACGAGCCTCGGAGCTTGAGATCCTTGATCAGCGTCACGCTGTCACCGTCCACCAGCACGTTGCCGTTGGCGTCCTTGACCACGCGCGCCACGTCAGCGGGCGCGGCGTCCGCAGCCGCTTCGCGAGGCCATTCGGTTCCACAGGTCGCGTACTCGAAGTGATCGTCGTGTGTCAGCACGTCGACAAGAAAACACACGGGACAGGTCTCGCTCGTCATCGTCCTGAGGCATCCTAGCCCTCGATTGTCGGAATCTATCGATTTACATCGCGCTGGGAGCGACGGATGCTGGGAACGTTGCCGTATCTACGATGCGTGGTGATAAGCGTCGGGATCATGCTCGCGCTGGCGGCGCGGGCACACGCGGATACCGTTCCACCCTGGGGCGTCGGTGTCACCGACGCGCAGAAGGCCAGCGCGCACGAACGTCTCGAAGCAGGGAACGCCCTGTTCCTGGAACACAAGTACGCCGACGCGCTCGTCGAGTACCAGCGTGCCGTCGCCGCCTGGGATCATCCGGCGATCCGCTTCAACATCGTGCGTTGTCTGATCCAGCTCGACAAGCCGGTGGAGGCGTTCGACAACCTGACGCTCGCGCTGAAGTACGGCGCCGCGCCGCTCGAGGACGCCGTGTACGCGGAGGCCACGTCGTACGAGAAGCTCCTCGCGAACCAGATCGGTGAGCTCGAGGTGACCTGCGATCAGTCCGGCGTATCGGTGACCCTCGATGGGCGCTCGTTCATGACCTGCCCCGGCACCAAGCAGGCGCGCGTGGTCCCGGGCGAGCATCAGCTCGTCGGGACCAAGGCCACGTTCGCGACGCGAACGCTCGAGGTCGTCGTGATCGGTGGGAAGAAGCAGCGCCGGGCGGTGGAGCTGATCCCGCTCGCGCGCGCTGCCAGGATCACGCACCGCTGGGCAGCGTGGTTGCCGTGGACCGTGTTCGGTGGCGGACTCGTACTCGCCGGGTTCGGCGCGCTGGTCGAGCTCAAGGCCAGTTCAGACTTCGCCGCGTTCGATCGGATGATCGAGCGCGACTGCGCCCGGGGCTGCGCCGACGTCGACTACACCACCCGCGACACCGCGCGGGTCGAGAACCGGATCGGCGTCGGCATGCTGACGGCCGCGGCAGCGACGATGGCGGTCGGCGGCGTGATGATCTACCTCAACCGCGCGCGGACCACGTACCCGACGGAGATCGAGGTCCGACCGACACAGCAAGGCGGCGTGTTGACCGTCTCCGGGAGGTTCTGAGTGCGGTACGCGTGGCTGCTTGTCGTTGTCGCGGCGTGCTTTCAGTCGAACGAGGTCGTGTGTGAAGACGGAAGGATCTGTCCCGAGCAGACCACGTGTCTCGAGCTCGCCGCGTCGAACCAGCTGCTGTGCGGCCGCGATGACGATGTCGCCGCGTGTCGCGATGCGGCCGAGCTCGACGCGTGCACGGTGCACGATGGCATGCCAGGAGCCTGCTACGCCGCGACGACCGGAGGGCTCGTCTGCCAGCCCAACGGCTGCGGCAACTCGATCACCGATCCCGGTGAGGTCTGCGATGACGGCAACGCCGTCGCCGGCGATCGATGCTCGTACAGCTGTCGCTCGAACGAGACCTGCGGCAACGGGCTCATCGATCCGATCCGCCTGGTCGCCGACCAGCCGATGCTGAACGAGCTGTGCGACGACGCAAATCTGCTCGGGCGGGATGGGTGTACGAGCGGCTGCGACGTTGAGGCTCCGAGGTGGCAAGCGATCGAGATCTCGTCCGGGCCCACGCTCGCGAACCATCGGATGACCTACGATCCGGTCCGGCGAGGCGTCGTGATGTTCGGAGGTGAAACCGACAGCGGCGCGCTGCGCAACGCCGTGTGGGAGTGGGACGGCGTGGCATGGTCGCGGTCCGACGTCGCGGTGGCCCCGAGCGCTCGCCGCGCCCATGCCTTTGCCTACGATCTCGTGTCGCGGCAGCTGCTTGCCTTCGGAGGATCCACGGGGCTCCAGAGCACGGGTGATTTCTGGCGCTGGGACGGAGACGCCTGGACCGCGCTCGCGCCAGCGGTCAGCCCGTCCCCCCGCCACCAGTTCGGGACCGCCTACGATACCCGCCGCAAGCGGTTGATCGTCTTCGGCGGTGAGTCCGTGAGCCCGGCGGACACCTGGGAATGGAACGGCGTGCGGTGGCGAATGTTGCCCACGCCACCGAGCCTCCAGCCTACTCGCTCCGCGCCAGCGATGGCCTATGACCCCGTGCGTGACAGGATCGTCTTGGCAGGTGGCGAGCTCGGGGTTTCGTCAGCTCGGGACACCTGGGAGCTCGACGGTGATTCGTGGGTTCAAGTGGCCGATGCGACGACGACCCCGGCCGACCTCCGTTACGCGGCGATGGCCTATGACACCGCCGGTCGCCGGATGCTGGTCTACGGCGGCGGCGGGACTCCGGACGTCGATCCGATCGCTCGAACTCTCGCCTGGGACGGCCAGCAATGGACGGATCTCGGGCAGACCGCACCCGGGCCGCGCCGTCGTGCCGCCATCGCGAGTGATCCGGCCCGCGGCGAGATCGTCATGCACGGCGGCCACCCGACGGGGTGCTCCGGGCCGTCCTGCACCCCCACGTCGGACACGTGGATCTGGAACGGTAGCGGGTGGTCTCGCCCGCCCGCGGCGGGGTCGCCAGGAAGACGGTCGCACATGGCCGCCGCGTACGATCCGGAACGTGGCACGCTCGTCGTGTTCGGCGGAATCGACGGTGCCGCCAGCCCATTGCTCCTCGGCGATACCTGGGAGCTGACCCAGGGGCACTGGACCCGCGTTGCGACGACAGGTCCCGCGCCGCGCCTGGACGCCGCGATGGCCTACGACGCCGCTCACCACCGCATGGTATTGTTCGGTGGCAAGAGGCTCCTGGGAGCGATGCTGCCGGCGGAGACCTGGCTGTGGGACGGCACGACATGGTCGCTCGCCGCACCGACCACCTCGCCGCCGGCGCGGGCCCAGACGGCGATGGCGGGCGACGTCGCACGTGGACGCGTCGTGCTGTTCGGCGGAACCGGCCCGTTGTCGGATACCTGGGAATGGGATGGGACGACGTGGCTCGAGCGACAGCCGCTCCATGCCCCACCCGGCCGAAGAAACCACCAGCTCGCGTACGATCCGAGGTCCAGAACGGTGCTCGCGTTCGGCGGTGTTGTCACGGGACCGACCACGGCCGCGGGGAGCGACACCTGGACCTGGGACGGCACGGACTGGACCCAGGCCGCATCGTCCGGCATCGCCGCGCGCCTGAACTCGGCCATCGCCTGGAACCCGGCGCGACGGCGCTTGACGCTCTTCGGCGGGTTTCCAGGGCTGGGATCGGCCTCCGCGATCGACGACACCTGGGAGTGGGACGGGCTCCAGTGGCGCCAGGTATTCGCGCTCATGCCACCGCCGGGCCGCCAGTTCCACATCGCGTTCCCCGCACCCGATGGAACGGGCGTCGCGGTGTACGGCGGCGACGACGGCACGGTTCCAGGGAACGCACCCGCTCGGTTCGACGACCTCTGGCGTCTGACCTATGCGGGTCGCGAACCCTACGAGCAGTGCGCTGCAGGCGTGGATCGCGACGGCGACGGGCTCTCCGCGTGCAGCGATCCTGATTGTGGGTTCCGCTGCGATCCATTCTGCGTCGCGAGCGAGATCGGCAGCGCCGCGTGTATGACCGGCAGCCCGCGCTGTGGGGATGGGGTGTGCAGTGGACCGCGCGAGTCGTGCCGGCTGTGCCCCGGTGACTGCGGCGCATGCGTCGGCGCCTGCGGCGATGGGTTCTGCGATCCCGGCGAGGCCTGCCTCGGCGACTGTCCGTAGAGCGCACGGTTTGCGCACGCGTCGTCGACACGGCGGGTCCGGCACTTGCTCGCAGGTGGGTGCATGCCGCCGGTGCTCGTCAAACACATCATGTCGGAGAAGGTCGTGACGTTCTTCGCCGAGCAGACGCTCCCGCTCGCCGAGGAGGTCATGCGGATCCATCGGTTCCGCCACCTCCCGGTGATCGACAACGACGGGCGCCTCGCCGGCCTGATCACGCACCGCGATCTCCTGCGCGGCCAGATCAGCGTGCTCACGGGGCTCACCACGGAGCAGCGCCAGGCGCGGCAGGAGGAGGTCCGGATCAGCGCGCTGATGACGGCGGATGTGTGGACCGTGACGCCCGACACGCTCGCCTCCCACGCCGGCCAGACCTTGCTCGACCACAAGTTCGGCTGCCTGCCGGTGGTCGATGCCGACAGGATGCTGTGCGGCATCGTGACGGAGCGCGACTTCCTGCGGTTCGCCGTCAAGGCGCTCGAGCTCCACGACTGATTCGCGCAAGCGTTGCGTGCCTGCGCCCGAGCGCGCGCGGATTGCGCACCCGTCTCACGCGTCGCCGACCACCTCGAGCACCTCCGAGAGATCGCGGCGCGGAGCCGCGCGATGGATCGACTCTTCGGGGACCCCGAGCCGCAGCACCATCTGCGGAAAGCCGAGGCCGGGAATCCGCTCCGCGAGCTCGCCGCGCAGGTCGGGGATCTCGAGGACTTGGTTGAGGAACGCCGCCGACAACCCGGCCATCGTGGCGTGCAGCAACACGGCCTCGAGCGCTTCGCCGCAGCCGAGCCACTCCCCGGGCGTGTCGCCGCGGGTCCCCATCACGAGCACCACGGGTGCACCGGTGATCAGCTCGGATTCGAGCGCACCGAAATCGGCGCCGAGGTGCGGAGAGCGGAGGGCCCGCGCGACGGTGAACGGCAGCACCGAGCCATACTCCTTCTCGACGAACGGGATGCCGTCGCGGCGCCCGCTCCCGGTAGGCGCGAGCCAGCGCGCGAGCTCCGACCGGAACGCCGGATCGCCGTACTGCAGGCGATCCGCGCGATCGACCAGCTCGCCGACGACCCGTTTGTGCTCGGGATCGAGCCGGACCATCGTCGCGCCCCACGCGGCCGCGACCGCGATCAGGCGGTCCGTGATCGCCGCCGACACGGGGCGGGGGAGAAACGGGCGACGGTTGGTATGCCGGAGCGGGATGGCGTTCATCAGGCCGAGCTCCTCCTCGGTCGAGATATGCGGCTCGCCGATGCGCAGCGTCCACAGCAGATCGGGGTCGATCCCGTCGGTCAGGATGATGCTCACGTCGTCGACGAAGCCCTCCGCGCGCAC
>JAYVLW010000853.1:0-7868 GCA_043759315.1 Myxococcales bacterium | reverse complement strand
CCACTAGATCGGTTACGAAACATTCGGACGGATGTCGACCTCGACATCGTCCGGTATCCCCGTTCGGGACTGCCGGTCGCGGCTCGTGTATCGTCGGCCCATGAGGGCTTCGTTCATCTGCGCGCTCGCGCTGTTCGCCGGGTGTGACTCCAAGGCCACGGCGTCGGATCCGCAGAGCGCGGCACCACGCCCCGAACAGAAGTCCAAGGAGTACGAGAGCTGCGGCGCGAGCATGCACTGCGCCGACGAGCTCCGGTGCTTCGAGCGAGAGTGCCGCAGGATGGCGCGCTCCACGGTCGGGGATTACTACGCGTCCCTCGGGCAGCTCGCGCATCACCGCAACGACTTCGAAGCCTCGATCACCGCGTACGTCTCGGCGCTCGGCCACTACGACTCGGAGAAGATCCCGCTGCCCCCCGACGTGGACTGCCAGTACGGCACCGCGCTCGCCGGCGCGCGGTCGAACAAGGAACACCTCGAGCTCGGCGCGCGCGTGCTCCACCGCTGCATCCTGGCGCTGCCTGCCGCGAGCGAGCTTCGCCGGTCAGCGCTGGGCGAGCTCGCGAAGCTCTCGGAGGCGGGCCTCGATCCGCTGCTGCTCGGGGGAGCGAAGACCGCCGATCGTTACCTGACGAAGGGCCCCGCGAGGCCGGCGACGGAGAAGCTCGCCGTGACGGTCGTGGCGGTGCCGCAGCCGGCGAAGAGCTTCGGGGCGATGACCGATGCGTTGACCGCGCAGAGGGCCGCGCTCGTGAGCTGCTGGGAGGCGTACAACAGCGCGAGCAAGAAGGACGCGATGGCCGTGACCATCGGCGTGAAGTCCGGCTTCATCCAGTCGGAGTACGAGGACGAGACCGGCGCGTGGATCCTCAAGCTCGAGGCGCCGACGGCCGCCGCGGGCACGCCCGAGCAGGCCGCCGACGCGTGCGTTCGCCAGGTGCTGGAACCCGCGTTCAAGGCGGCCAAGCTCGCGGAAGCGTTCAACTCCAAGGTCACGGTCACGGTCAAGTAACCGTCGCTGATCCGCGGCGATCGTGGTAGCTAGGGCGGCCGTGGACACGCTTCCCGACCTCCGGACCATGACGCTCGACGACGCGGAGGCGTTCTCCGTGGCGAATGGCTGGCCGCGGTTTCGCGGCGAGCAGGTGTGGCGCTGGGTCCACGACAAGGGCGCGCGCACGTTCGACGAGATGACGAACCTGTCGCCGAAGACGCGCGACGACATGGCGCGCGTGGCGGTGATCGGCTGCTTGACGGTCGCCGAGGTTCAGACCTCGAAGGATGGCACCCGCAAGCTGCGGTTGACCACGCGCGATGGGGCGTCGATCGAGAGCGTGCTGATCCCGATGGGCGAGCACGTCACGCAGTGCATCTCGTCTCAGGTCGGCTGCGCGGTCGACTGCCAGTTCTGTGCGACCGCGAAGATGGGCCTCAAGCGCAACCTCGACGCCGGCGAGATCGTCGACCAAGTCTACCTCGGCCGCCGCCTCCTCGCCGAGATCGAGCCGAGCGCGCGGATCTCGAACATCGTCTACATGGGCATGGGCGAGCCGCTGCACAACTACGACAACCTCATCACGTCGCTGCGCATCCTCACCGACGACAAAGGCGCGAAGCTCGCACAGCGTCGGATCACGGTCTCGACCTCCGGCCTCGTGCCGAAGCTCGAGAGGCTGGGCAACGAGACCGTGCGGCCGAACCTCGCCGTGTCCCTCAATGCGCCGAACGATACGGTCCGCGACATGATCATGCCGATCAACCGCAAGTGGAACATCGGCAAGCTGCTCGCGGCGCTCAAGGCGTATCCGCTCGAGCAGCGCCGGCGGATCACGTTCGAGTACGTGCTCCTCGCGGGCGTCAACGATTCGCTGGCCGATGCAGGGCAGCTCGCGAAGCTGCTGCGGGGCTTCAAGTGCAAGGTCAACATCATCCCGTACAACCCGCACCCCGAGGCCGAGTTCAAGCGCCCGTCGGCGTCCGCGGTCCAGGCGTTCCAGAACGAGTGCAAGCGGCTCGGCATGTCCACCTACCTCCGGGTCCCGAAGGGCGATGACATCGATGCCGCCTGCGGGCAACTCGCGAATCGCTCCAATGGCTCGCCGGTGGTTCCCCTGCGGATCCGTAAGGGTCCGCCCCCCGCGCCGCCCGTCGAGTAAATGCAAGCCCCACGAACGTGGGGCGCGCAGCAATGCAACGCATTGCGCAGGTAAATAGTACGATCCCCAGGTGACCGAGGAGGCCGAGCCGCGGCGCTTCCTGCTCCGCCCCGCCGGAGTGCTGACGCAGCTGTGCGCGGCGGCTTGCCTGCTCCTCGGCACGATCGCGTTCGTCCTCGTCCAGCAGAACAAGAGCGGCGGGGTCGGGCTCGTGATCGCCTGGGGGGGCGGTGCGATGGCCGCGCTCGTGTTCGGCGGCCTGATGGCGCGCGGCGGGCTGACAAGCCTCCTCGTCAGCGCGGCGCTCGATGCGACGTTCGGCATCGTGCTCCTCGTTATCGACTACGCCACGGTGCGCGCGATCCTCCGCGTCCTGCCGGACTCCGACGTGCAGATGATCGCCGACATCCTCGTGGTCGCCGCCGTTGTCATGCTGGCGACCGCGGCGCTGTGTTTGGCGTCGATCCCGCAGGCGCTGCGCTACGCGAAGGCGTTCCGCGAGGCGGTCGACGCGTCGCTGTCACACGCGTCGCTGCCCACGGTGGCGGGAGGTGGTCCTCCACCAGCGCACGTCGACGAAGGCCCGACCGATCCGATGCAGCCGATCATCCCGATCGCCGCGTCGACCAACCGCGGATGGACGCCGCACAAGGCGACCGGGCACACCACGATGATGCTGATCCGCCCGGCGGCTGACGAGGCGAGGTCGCGCCGCAGGATCTACATCGCCCTCGGCGGCTTCGCGATCGGCGTCGGCGCGGGCATGGGGGTGCTGGTCTCGTCGGGGGCGAAGAAGTCCGCCGGCACGGGGTCGGCGTCGTCGACGGCCGGAGGGTCCGGCTCGAGCACCCATGCTGGTTCTGCTACACCGGGACCCGGCGATGTCGTCGCCATCGCTGGCTCGGGCGATGGGTCGGGGACCGGCGTCCGCCCTGGCTCCGCGAGCGAGCCCGCCGTGCCCGCGCCGACCATCCCGATCCGCGAGCTCGTCACCGCGCAGCGCGGGGCGATCGCGAAGGGCGATGCCCAGGCGTACGCGCTCACGCTCTCACCCACCGCCTTCGCGTTCGGCCTCGATGGCGAAGACGTGGTCGAGGGCCGCGTCGCGATCGAGGAGATGCTGGTCAAGCATCTCGGCGACGCGCCGCCCGGCGGCTTCACGGTCGAGTCGAAGTTTCTCGCCGTCGGTGGCGAGCAAGATCACGCGTGGACAGCCGAGGACCTCGAGCTGACCGGCGGCGGCATCGGCACGCGCCGGATCACCATCACGCAGCTCGCGAAGTTCGCCGACGGAAAGTGGCTCGTGCAGGCCGTGCACTGGGGCCGCCCGGTCGCAGACGCGACCGCGGTGCGCATGGCGATCCTCGGCACGCTGCCGCGGGCCGCGGCGGTCCCGAACCGGCACGACGGCAGCGCCGAGCTCGACAAGGCGGTGCGGGCAGCGTTCGCCTCGCGGGCGGCATTCGCCGAGGCGCGCAGCGAGCGCGAGGACGGCTTCAACTTCGGCAGCGGTCCAGGCGAGCGCGTCGTGGGTGGCGCGGCGATCAAGCGGCTTTTCGGCCGCCTCCGCGCGGAGCTCAAGCTCGACGGCGGATCGGCGCGGGTCGCCGAGTCGAGCAAGTCCGTCGGCTGGGCCGCGGTCAACATCGTCTACACTCAGAAGAGCCAGGCAGCGACCGACGTGGCGCAGACGTTCCGAGTCCTCGCGGTGCTCGTCCGCGAGGGCGATGCCTGGAAGATCGTCCAGACCCACTTCTCGAACGCGGGTCCGATTCGCTAGCGATCAGCGCGCGAGTGACGCCAGCTCGGCGGTCGAGAAGAAGAACGCGATCTCCTCCTTCGCCGTTTCCGGGGCATCCGAGCCGTGGACGGCGTTGCGCTCGATGTTCGTGGCGAACTCCTTGCGGATCGTGCCCGCGTCGGCCTTCTCCGGGTTCGTCGCACCCATGACCTGGCGGTTCTTCGCGACGGCGCCTTCGCCCTCGAGGACCTGCACGATCACCGGACCCTCGGTCATGAACTTCACGAGGTCGCCGTAGAACGGGCGATCCTTGTGCACGGCGTAGAACGCCTTCGCCTGGGTCTCGCTCAGGCGAACCATCTTCGACGCGAGGATGCGCAGGCCCGCGGCCTCGAACTTGGCGGTGATGCCGCCGATCTTGTTGGCGGCGACAGCGTCGGGCTTGATGATCGAAAACGTACGCTCGAGGGCCATGACTAACTCCTTGGAAGCAGGGAAAAAGTGGGCGGAAACTACTAGGCGTGCCGGGGGAACGCAAGCTTGGCGAGCGCGAGTGCGCCCTGCTTCCACGGGACGCGGTGGGTGACGCCCGCGGCGCCGAGCCGATCGACGTTGGTGCAGTACCAGTCGTAGTTGCGCACCAGCGCGGCCTTGTTCGAGAACGCCGGCTCCCAGTCGAGCTCGGTGCGCGCCTTGTCGATCGAGACGAACGAGTCCTCGGTCACGGTCTCGTAGATCCACGGGTACAGCGGCGACAGCTTCGCGCGCTCGAGAACGCGCAGCGCCCAGATCGCGGGCGCGACGGGCAGCGACCGGATCCGGCGCTGGTGACCGGCGGCATCGAACACTGCCTGGAAGTCCTCGCGGAGCGTGGTGAACTCCGCCGCGCCGATGTTGAACGTCTGGTTCGCGCGGGCGGCCGGCAGCGTGCCCGCGAGCACGATCGCCGTACACAGATCCTCGACGTCGAGCAGCTGGTAGCGATTGTTGCCGGACCCGAGGATGGGAAAGTCCCGGCCCTCGCGCGCCCACTCGTACATCAGCGCGAACACACCGAGCCGCTCGGGGCCGACGAACGACTTCGGCCGCAGGATCGGGATCTCCCGACCCGCGGCGCGCGCCGCGAGGCAGACCTCCTCCGCGGCGACCTTCGCGATCCCGTACGGTCCCACGCCGTGCATTCGATCGGCCTCGACCAGCGGGTGGTGATCCGGCACGCCATAGACCGCGGTCGAGGAGATGTGGACCACGCGGCGGGGCGCGGTGGCTTCGATCACCGTGCGCGTCCCATCGACATCGATCGTGTGGATCTCGTCGGGCGGATACAGCGGTAGCGCCGCGGCGGCGTGGACCACCACGTCGCAGCCGACCGCGGCGCGCGAGACGTCGGAGTGGCTGCGGATATCGCCGCGGACCTCGGTGATCTTCGAACGCTCGGGATAGTCGAACGGCTCGCGATCGAGCGACACCACCGAATGCCCGCGCGCGAGAAGGTGACGGATCAGGTTGATCCCGAGAAAGCCGGCGCCGCCGGTGACGAGCCACTTCATGGCTGGCCTTCTAGCACGGGGCCACTGACCGGACCTCGCATCCGCTGGCTGACATGACAGGCGCTCGCGGGCGCGCCTCGTGAGGGAGTGAGATGGGCACCGGTGGAGGAGTGGGTCACCGGGTGATCGGTGGCTCCTCGACTAGCCATGCGAGCGGTCCCGCGACGTTGGCGGGCCGGGCGGGTGGTCCGAGGGTTGCTGAGTGGGTCCGCACCATGAAGCTCGTCACTCTCGCCCGGGGCCTGGCCCTGACCGCACTCGCCGCGTGCGCCACCAACGAAGGTTCCTCCGCGTCCAGCCTGACGCAAGAGCCCGGCAACTGCGGCTCTCTCGAGACACACGTCATCGGGATCTATCAGGGCACGAACGGCGCCGCGACGGTCCGGGTCGAGCGGCCGGGGAAGCACGCGCTCGTGCTCTCTGCCCACGAGGCGACGCGGTGGACGGTCAGCGCCGCGCCGGGCGTGGAGATCGAGGCAATCTACGCCGTCGGCATCCACAAGCAGACCGTCGTCGCGCCGCGCGGCATCCAGATCGTGAGCGAGAACAAGGATGCGGGCGACCCCTACGGCTGCGGGTTCACGTATCCCGCGCAGGGAGGCGAGTGCGACACGCAGCAGCTGCTCAACCTCGTCGACAAGCGCGTCCACCCGGTCACCAGCTATCACGGCTGCTATCAAGGGGCGACGTGGACGATCGAGCACGACCTCACGGTCACCGGCAACTGCAGCCCGGGCGGACCGGCCCAGACCGATTTCGTTCAAGGCTGCGACGGCGAGGATAGCTGCGGCGGGCCGATCTTCCTCTGAAGCTAGCGGCGGCGCCGCCGCAGGACCAACGCGATCCCGAACAGCAGCAGGACGCCCGTCGCCGGCGAAGGCGCGGCCTGACATCCATCGTCGGACTTCGGCGGTGCGACGACGTTCACCGTGATGGTGTGCTCGGCGAGCACGGCGCTGTCGCCGAACCGCGTGACGGTGACCTTGACGTCGTAGTCGCCCGCCGTCTCCGGCGGTGTGACGTCGACCTCGAATGCGCCGTCCATCCCCGGGCCGGCGGCCACGTCGGCCTGTGCCGGCGTGATCCCGATCTGCGACGTCAGCTTCACGCGGAACGTCGAGCTCGCGCACACCGGGGTGTCATGATTCGACACCTTGAGCGAGTACCGCTGGTTCTCTGTCACGGTGGCCACCGCGAGCGTCGGCGTCGCGTGCGCGCAGCCGAGCACGAAGATCCCGTTCGCCAGCGCCGTGAAGTTCGTCGCACCGGTGTTCGTCGCGGTGATATCGAAGGTGGTCGACGAGGCCCCGAGCGTCGACGGAGGCGTGACGACCACGTCGAAGTCCTGCACCATCCCCGGCGTCAGCGAGTGCGTCACAGCCGGGGCCGTCCAGCCCGGCGGCACCGCGGACATGACCGCGAACGACGACGGACCGCAATCCACGTGGTCGTTGTTGGTGACGTGCACCGCGTAGTGCGTCGCCACCGCGGAGGTCTGTGCCGCCGGCTGCGTCACCGTCATGATCGGTGTCTGGCGCACGCACGTGGTCTGCACCACGTACGTGGCCATCGCGGTCGCGTTGCCACTCGCCGCCGAGCTCGCGCCGACCGTGATCGTGAAGTTACCGGCGTTCGCGTTCGCGGGCGATGTCACGTCGACGGTCGCCGTGTTCGTCGAGCCCGACCCAGCCGTGATCGATCCGCCGGTGCCGGTGAACCCGGGCGGGAGCGTGAGCGCGAGCACGAACGTGCCCGGTCCGCATGCAGCGTCGTTGTTCGTGAGCGTCGCCGTGTACTGCACCGTCGTGCCGCGCAGCGCGGTCTGGGTCGCGGGCGCGAGCACGAGCGTGGGAGCGGCGCGCGCGCAGGTCGGTGCCACGGTGTAGGTGGCGGCCGCCGTGGCCCCTGCGCTCTCGGTGCGGGTCGCGGCTGCCGCGATCGGGTGATCGCCGAGCGCGGCACCCGCTGCCGAGGTGACCGTCAACGTCGACGACCCCGAGGCACCCGACGCGACCGATGGTGCGGCCGTGCCGTAGCTGGCCGTCCAGCCAGCATCGACCGTGCTCGCGAACGTGAACGTCGAAGCGGCGCAGCCGACATCGTGGTTCGTGACGGTCGCCGTGTAGCTCAGTGCGCTTCCGGCCTGACCGCTCTGCGTCGCGGGCGAGATCGCCAAGGTCGGAGGGACGCGGGTGCAGGTCACGCTGTACGTCGCTGTCCCGGAGGCCATGCCGCTCTGCGCGTTCGACGCGGTGACCGACACGGGGTAATCACCCGCGACGGCCGCAGCATCGGAGGTCACGTCGAGCTGGACCGTCGCGGTCGCGCCCGAGGCGATCAGCTTCGAGCTCGCATCGAGGGCCGTGATCCAGCTCGCGGGACCGCTGCGCGTGACCGCGAAGGTCGCGGCGAGGCAGCCCG
>JAYVLW010000852.1:0-8781 GCA_043759315.1 Myxococcales bacterium | reverse complement strand
TGCTCCTCGAAGTTCCGCAGCGCGCGCTCGTAGCAGTGGCGCGCGAGCTCGGGGGCCGATGCTCGCAGCTTGTCGCCGGCCGACTCCCAGCGCGCGGCGCGGCCGAGCTCGGGGTAGTAGCCGCTGGCGGAGCTCTGCATGACCCACAGCTCGGCCTCGGCCGTGCGCCCGAGCTGCATCAGCGCGACGACCGACGCGACGTCCTTGTCCCAGGCGCGATCGCTCTCGGCGATCGCCGCGTCGACCTTCGCGAGGGTGTCGTGGGCGAGCCTCCGCATCACCGCGCCGCGCGGTCCTTCGGCGAGGTCGACCGCGCGGACCCGCTGCGCGAGGACGTCGCGAAAGCCGAGGAGCTGGCTCGCGAGGGCGCCGCAGCACACGAGGACCAGGGCGAGCTCGTCGCCGTGCGGATCAGGATCGAGCGGGTTGCGAAGGCAGTGGATGACGCCCTGGCCGAACAGCGCCGGTGGCGGCGCGAGGCGGGTCACGAAGTGGAGCGCGAGGCCGCGCTGGGCCCAGTCCGTCGACGACAACTTGCCGGCGATGTGCGCCAGAGCGTCGGGGACCTCCAGGAGCGAGGCGGTGGCGGTGGCGCGAGCGGCGTCGTCCGCCGCGTCGAGAACGGCGCGGATCCGGTCGTCGAGCTGGATCGGTTCTTCCGGCATCTTGACCCGCCTCGGTCGGGCACCCAGACTACTCGGAGGTGATCGGGCAGGTCATCGGCAACTACGTGATCGTCTCCGAGCTCGGAAAGGGCGGGATGGGGATGGTGTATCGCGCCGAGCATACGAAGATCACGCGCACGGTCGCCCTCAAGATCTTGCTGCCACAACACTCGGCCGATCCGGAGACGGTGCAGCGGTTCTTCACCGAGGCGCGCGCGGCGTCCTCGATCGATCACCCGGGCACCGTCGAGATCTACGATTTCGGGATCCACCCCGATGGACGCGCGTACCTGGTGATGGAGCTCCTCACCGGCCAGAGCCTCGGCCAGCTGCTCCAGCACGGGCCGCTCCCGCCGCTCGATGCCGGCGCGATCGTGGGGCAGGTGGTGAGCGTGATCGCGGCGGCGCATGCCCGCGGCATCATCCACCGCGACCTCAAGCCCGACCACATCGTGCTCGAGCCGAGCGAGAGCGTCCCGGGTGGCTTCCAGGTCAAGCTGCTCGACTTCGGCATCGCGAAGATGATCTACGAGCAGGGCAGCGGGCCGAAGACGCAGACCGGCGCGATGATCGGCACGCCCGCGTACATGAGCCCCGAGCAGTGCATGGGGAAGTCGGATCTCGATCATCGGACCGACCTTTACGCGATCGGCTGCATCCTGTTCCACGCGCTGTGCGGTCGCGCGCCGTTCACCAGCGAGCACGGCACCGGCATGCTGATCGCCGCGCACCTGCGCGACGCGCCCCCCGATCCGAGGAGCATCGATGCCCGGATCCCACCTGCCCTCGCGGGGATCGCGCTCAGGCTTCTCGAGAAGGAGCCGGCGGCGCGGTTCCAGACCGCCCTCGAGGTCCGCGCTGCCCTCGTGGCCGCCGGCGTCAGCATCGCGACCACGCTGCAGCGCCCGGCGACGCCGTCGATCCCACCACGGAGGTCGGTGCCGCCGGTGATCACGGCAGCGCCGGACCAACCGACGGTCCAGGCCGCGCGACCCTCCGGAACCTCGAAGCGGACGATGGGTATCATCGGTGGCCTCGCGTTCCTCGCCGCGGGTACGTGCGTGTTCGCGATCGTGTCGTACATGGCGAAGAAGGACCCGCCGCCCGAGCCAGCCGTCGCGAGCGCGCCGGCCCCCGGGCCCACACCAACACCGGCACCGCCGCCCAAGCCCACGGTCGTCGCCCCGCCGGCACCGACGCCACCTGCGGTGATCACACCGACGGCGCCACCGTCGACGCCGTCGGTCGCGGAAGCCGCGTGCCCCGACGGGCAGACGCGCTCTGACGACACCCGCGGTCACTGCTGCTGGCCCGGGCAGGCGTGGTCGAGCGCGAAGGAGAGGTGTGTGGGGGCACCAGTGTGTCCCGCGGGAACCCGCGCGGGCGGCGAGGCGTGCATCGCGACCGCAGCGGCGAAGCCGGCGATCGCGCCGACGGCGACGGCAGCGACAACTGCGACGACAACCGCCGCACCGCCAGCGGCCGCGAGCGACTCGATCGTGGCGCCTGCGATCACGCTCGGAGCGCGCACCTATGCGCCCGGGGCGAAGGTCCAGATCACGTTCGCGCAGCCGATCAGCTCCACCGAGACGAGCAAGGCATTCGTCACGATCGCGGATGCGGAGAGCCCGCCCTCGTCATTCGAGATCCGCGAGCTCGTCCCGGATCGCGCGCAGCGCGTGACCTTGACCGCGCCCACCGACCGCGGCGACTACGAGGTCCGCCTGTTCACGAACTATCCGAAGGAGAACTTCAAGATCGCGCGCGTTGCCGGCTTCGTGGTCGGGGGTGCGGCGGCCGCGCCGAAGCCGCCGACCGTCGTGGCCGCAACGCCCCCGGCCGCGGGCTCACCGACCGCGCCCGCGCAGCCGGCCAAGCCCGTCGCCTCCACCGAGACCCCGCGCGCGCAGCAGCGGTTCAGCGCCGCGCCGAACGGGCTGGCGGGATCGCGGCTCGCGGTCCGGTTCGCGGTGCCGCTCCACGCGCGCGAGGGCGAGCAGTTCTGGGTCAACATCGTGAAGGCAGGCGACGCTCCCGGTTCGTGGGGCCGCTTCGAGTACCTGCCGCAGGACGCCAAGAGCGCCACGATCGTGCTGCCCGATGCCCCGGGAGACTACGAGGTGCGGCTGCACGCGAACTATCCGACGAAGCCGAACAACATCGTGTTCCGCGCGCCACTCCGTATCGATCCGAACTGACCGGCATCGCCGCTTCTAGAACATGGTGCCGGCGGTCCAGTCGGCCTCGAAGGTGGTGACCAGCGGCGCGATCGATGATGCCTCGATCATGACCACACCGACCTCGCGGTTCTTCTCGAGCGAGGTGTAGCTGAAGTTCTCCGAGCCCACGTACGCGACCTCGCCGTCGGCGACGAGCACCTTGGTGTGGAGGTGCGGGATGTACTTCACGGTGACGCCGAGGCCCTTGAGGTACGTCGCTGCGGTGGCGTTCGCATCGATCCACGAGGCATCGGCGAGTAACGCGCGGACTTCGACGCCTGCTTCGATGCGCCGCTTCACGGCCTCGCGCACGCCGGTGTCGGCGAACTGCATCGACTCGATGAGGAGCGTGTGCTGTGCGCTATCGATGACATCCAGGATGCGCTGGCGGGCGTTGATCGGCGAGATGACCATGCGTGTACACGGCATCGCGAGTGGCGTCCCGGCCCAGTCCGCCGCGAACACCGCCGAGAGGTCGGCGATGTCGGCGGGGTCGCGATCGACCGCGGCGAAGTTGCGCTCGAGATCGATCGAGAAGCTCTTCGAGAAGTTGCCGGTCGACATCACGGCGACCTTCCCGTCGACGACGAAGAACTTGTTGTGGAAGTAGTCGAACGCCGGATCGCTCCACTTCACCTGTGCGCCGGCGGCGACGAGCAGGTCGTAGTACTTCTGGTTCGTCGACTTCTTGTACTGATCGAGGATCACACGGACCTGCACGCCGGCGTGCGCCTTGGCCTGCAGCTGGTCGAGGATGCCGCCGTAGCCCATCAGGTAGATCGAGAGGTCGATCGAGGTCTGCGCGGTCGCCAGTGCATCGATGTACGGCGCTTCGCTGGCCTCCGGTGTCGCGAACACCTCGATCGGCGTGGCGCGCGGATCGGTGGCGTTGCAGAAGTCCGCGCCGGGCGGCGCATCGACGGTCGCCGCCGGTGCATCGGGCGTCTCCGCCGGGCCGGTGTCGGGCGCATGGCAGCCGACGATCAGGAGCAGGGTAATCCAGGGCGCGGAGCGATCCATGCGGGAGGAGTCGTGTGAACGCGGGTTTTGATCCCGCGCCGCGGTCGATTGTTTCCGAGGGCCGCGTAACCCCGTGAACAGCTTGCGTACGATCAGGCGCGAGCACGAGCTCGAAGTCGCGCACGGCGGGAGGTTTGCCGGGTTCCACCGTGATCCGACGTTCACCTGGTGTTGGGAGTTGTGCATAGTGCGCCCATGACCAGGTACTTCGCCCTCGTGTTGCTGCTCGCGGCCTGCGGTGATGACAACGGCGGGACGCCGATCGACGGAGCGGTCGATGCGCCGCCGCCCATCGATGCGCCGCCGCCGCCGCTGGGCCACCACCACTACGTCATCGACTCGATCCAGGTACCGACGAACAACACCACGGCGCGCGACTACGGGCAGGACCTCAACGGTGATCAGACGGTCGACAACCAGCTCGGCATGGTGCTCGGCACGCTGTCGAGCATGGGGTTCGAGATCCAGGCCACCGCGACGCAGAACGTCGATCGGGGAGCCACGATCACGCTGATCGACATGTTCGCGAATGACCTCGCGACCGAGCTCGCGGCCACGTTCGCCATGTTCGTCGGCACGAACCCGATGCCCGCCGCGTGCGCGAGTGCCGCCGACACCGTGTGCCGCCGCCACCTCGCCGGGACCGCGACGTTCACGATCATGACGGGTGCACCCACCAATCCCCCACTCGCGGGCGCGATCGCCGCAGGGACCTACACCACCGCGCCGGCCGGTCACCTGGCCGTACCGCTCTCCGTGTTCCCGTCGGCCACGCCGGTCGTGGTCAATCTGATCGGCGCCAAGGTGATCGCGACGCAGCTCTCCGCGACGAACATCATGTCGATGAAGATCGGCGGCGCCGTCACGAATGCCGAGATGGACGCCAAGGTCTACCCGTCGATCAAGGACGGCATGCAGGCGAGCATCGCGCACGATTGCACCGCGCTGACCAGCCCTCCGACCTGCGGGTGTGCGCCGGGCAGCAACGGCAAGACGTGGCTCGATCTCCTCGACTCGGCGCCCAAGGACTGCGCGATCACCGTCCAGGAGATCAAGACCAACAGCCTGTTCATGTCGCTGTTCGCACCCGACGTGACGATCGAGGGCCAGATGGCGCTCTCCCTTGGCATCAAGGCAACCGCCGTCCAGGCGGGCTTCGTCGCTCCCTAGGGTTCCTCAGGGCAAGCCGACGAAGCCGACGAACGATGGCTGCATCGCGGCCAGCGGTGTTCCGGTCACGGCGAGCGCGCCCGTCGTTGCATCGATGCGGAACGAAGTGATCGTGTTCGAGCCCTGGTTCGCGGCGAACAACCATCCTCCCGTGGGATCGATCGCGAACGCGCGCGGCGTGGTGCCGCCGGTCGGCGTGTGGCCGGCGGGCGTGACCATGCCCGTCGCGGACGCGATCGTGAACGCCGCGAGGTTGTTGTCGCCCCGGTTCGAGCCCCACACCCACTTGCCCGACGGGTGCACTGCGACCTCGGCGCCGGTGTTCGTCCCGGTCGCGCCGGTGGCCCGCGTCGACACGGTCTGCGCGGTGGCCAGTCGGCCGGTCCCGGCATCGTAGGACAGCGCGACGAGCGTGCTATCGAGCTCGTTGATGAGGTACGCGTGCGCGCCATCGGGGGCGAACGCGAGGTGGCGCGGTCCGGCGCCGGCGGCGGTCATCAGGTGCGGCACCGCGTTCGCGGTGAGCATGCCGGTCGCGGCATCGAACAGGTACTGCGCCACGTAGTCCGAGCCCTTGCACGGCACGAGCACGTGGGTGTTCGACGGATCGGTGAGGATCTGGTGCGCGTTCGCGCCTGCGTTGATCATCTGCGTCGCCGGAGCGAGGCCACCGTCGCCGCGGATCGGCAACACCGCGATCATGCCGTTGCCGTAGTTCGCGACGAGCACGAACTTGCCGGCGCGGTCGACCGCGACGTGGGCCGGCCCGGTGCCGCCCGAGGGCTGGTCGTTGATCAGGGACAACGCTCCCGTCGTCTGATCGATCGTGTATGCCGAGATCCGGCTCGCGCCCTCGCTGGCCGCGTAGAGGTGTGTCCCCGTCATCGCGAGGTACGAGGGCGACGGCCGCGCCGACGCGAGCGACGACACCGGGGTGAGCGCGCCGGTCGTCGTGTTCAGGTCGAGCGACGTGATGTTCGGCCCGTAGCCGCTGACGTACGTGACGACATGCGCGGGTACCGCGGCGTCGATCGGTACGCTGGGAGCATCGGGCATGGGCATCTTCATCGCGTCGTCGACGCCACACGCGGCGACCAGGAGCGCCACCACCGCGAGTCGCGCCTTCATGACCCGCAGGATACCGTGTTCAGCGCAAGCGAGCGTGCAGCGATGCGCGCGGGTTGATCGAGATCGCGACGGTCACTTCGAGGTCATCGACCATGGCTCGCTGATCGGCCTGTCCGATAACTGCAGCCGCTAGCCGCGGAGCTGATCGAGCTTCGCCATCACCGGCTGAACCCGCCCGTAGAGCTCGCCCCTCTCGAGGAGCTTCATCAGATCGATGCCCTCGATGTCGGTCGCCTCCGCGGCGTGACCGAGCGCGCGGAGCAGCGGTGCGCAGCGCAGGAGGTGGGTGTGGAACAGCATCAGCGATTGCTGCCTCTCGACGGCCTCGTGCTGGGCGTTCATGTTCGCGATGCCCCCGACGAGCTGCCCCGCGCCAACGCTCACCACCTGGCGCACGACGGCGGCGGCAGCCCGCAACCGGCGCGGCCCGAGGTTGAACGCGCGGTGGTACTCGTCGAGTGCGCCGTCGGCGACCAGCTCGAGCTCGGTGCGCAGCGCCTCCGGCGTACCCTTGGCGATCGGGGGCGGATTGGCCGCCGTCCACGCGTCGCGGCACGCCTCGCTACAGAAGTAGCTGCCGCGGCAGTAGATGGAGCGGCTCTCGCGCACCTTCTTGTTGCACTGCTCGCAAACGACCTTCTTCCAGAACATCCGCGAGATCTGTCCCGCGAGGCCCCCGCAGTCCAGTCAAATCGGTGAGCCGCGCGACACTGGTTACCCCACAGCGCACCCGGCAGCTCGGGTGGCCACTACCGGTGCGCGCCGCGGCTTGAGACACTGAGGGTCCATGTCGCGCACTCCACTTCTGCGTTCGATCCGCCAGATGGTCCGTGATCTCCGCGCCTCGCGCTCGTCGGGCGTCCCGGTGGACGAGCTAGCGGAAGTCCGCGCCGAGCACCGTGCGAAGCAGCTGTCGCGTCGCCACTTCCTCGCCGGTGCAGCCGTCGGCGCCGCGGCGCTCGCGCTCCCGCGTGCCGCGCGCGCCGCGACGCAGCCCAGCGTGACCATCGTCGGCGGAGGCATCGCGGGCTTGACCTGTGCGCTCACGCTGCGCGACAAGGGCTTCGCATCCACGGTGTACGAGGCCTCCGGCCGCATCGGTGGCCGCATGTTCTCGAACACGAGCTACTTCGCCGCGAACCAGGTCAGCGAGTGGGGCGGCGAGCTGATCGACACCGGGCACACGACGGTGCGCGGCCTCGCCGCTCGCTACAACCTCACCGTCGACGATCTGCTCGCGGCGCAGCCGGCCGGATCGACCGAGACGTACCACTTCAACGGATCGTACTACTCGAAGGCCGAGGCCACCGCGGACTTCCTCGATATCCTGGATATCGTCGACGCCGACGTCAAGGCAGCGGGCTACCCGACCCTCTACAACGCCTTCACCTCCGAGGGAAACGAGCTCGATCACACGAGCGTCCGTGCCTGGATCGACTCGCGCGTCCCCGGTGGCCATACGTCCGCGCTCGGCAAGCTGCTCGATACCGCATACGCGATCGAGTACGGCGCTGACACCGTGGATCAGTCGTCGTTGAACATGCTCTATCTTCTGGGCTACCAGCCCAGGCCGCACAGCTTCGAAGTGTTCGGTGAATCCGACGAGCGCTTCCACCTCCGCGGCGGCAACCAACGTCTCCCCGAGGCGATCGCCGCCGATCTCGGTGGCTCGGTGCAGACCGGCCACAAGCTCGTGCGCGTCGCGCAGACGCCGAACGGACGCTATCGCTGCACGTTCGAGCGTGGAGCGAGCTCGATCGAGGTGGTGTCCGACTACGTCGTGCTGGCGATCCCGTTCGCGGTGCTCGACAACGTCGACACGACGAACGCGGGCTTCGATGCCAAGAAGCGGGCGGCGATCTCGCAGCTCGGCCGCGGTCACAACGGCAAGCTGCAGCTGCAGTTCGCGCAGCGCGGCTGGCTGGGCACGGGGCCGTGGCCCGGCACCGCGAATGGCTCGACGTACAGCGACACCGGCTACCAGGCGAGCTGGGACGTGACGCGCGGGCAGGCCGGGACGCCCGGCATCCTCGTCCTCTACTCGGGCGGCTCGGTCACCGACGCGATGAAGACCACCTCGCCGTTCGCGACCGCGACGGATGCGAAGGTCCTCCAGGACGCACAGCGCGGTCTCACTCAGCTCTCCACGGTGTTCCCGGGTCTGGCGTGGAACGGCCGTGTCACCCAGTCGCTGCCGCATCGCTCGAACCTGTTCGGTGCCTCGTACGCCTACTGGAAGGTCGGTCAGTACACCTCGTTCGGTGGCTACGAGGGCGCCCCGCAGGGTGGCGTGTACTTCTGCGGCGAGCACACGTCACAGGACTTCCAGGGCTTCATGGAAGGTGGCGCGCTGACCGGGAAGACCACGGCGAAGTCGCTGTTTCCGCTGCTCAGGTAACTCGCGCAGCGTGAAGTTCGCCCTCGGCTTCGATGTTTCGCGGTAGCGTCATCGAGATGAGGTCCGTCTCGGCGATCGCTGTTCTCGCACTCGGCTGTGGTGGTGGCGGTGGTGGGATGGACACAGATGCCATGCCCGGCGGTGATGGGGGCGGCGGTGACGGCGGAGTTACCGTCGACGC
>JAYVLW010000851.1:0-7278 GCA_043759315.1 Myxococcales bacterium | reverse complement strand
TGATCAGCACCGCATCACCCAGGCGCTGAAGGCCCGGATCTATCACGACAACAAATGGCTGACGACCGGTGCGAGCAAGGGCGGGATGACCTCGCTGTTTCATCGGCGGTTCTTTCCGGGCGATGTGGATGGCACGGTCGCGTTCGTCGCGCCGCTCGACTATCCGGCGGACCAGGTGGCGTCGCCGACGAACCGGTACTTCGTGTTCCTCGAGCAGGTCGGGACCGATCCGGCGTGCCGCCAGAAGCTCAAGGACTTCCAGAACACGGTGCTTGCGCGGCGCGCGGCGATGAAGACGCGGATGCAGGCGAGCTCGACGTTCACCGACGTCCTCGGCGAGGACCGCGCGCTCGAGTTCGCAGTGGAGGAGATGCCGTTCATCTTCTGGCAGTACGGTTCACAATCGCGGTGCGCTGCGATCCCGGGCACGGCCGCCAGCGACGATGCGGTGTACATGTTCCTCGACGACACCGTGGGGATGGCCTCGTACGGCGACGCCGACCTGCTCGACTTCCTGCCGTACTACCACCAGAGCGCGACGCAGCTCGGATATCCAGCCGGCGACGAGAGCTACCTCGTCGGCCTGATGTATCCCGGCGCGGATACCGCGAACGCGTATATCCCGGCGGGCATTCCCACGCCGCCGTACGACAACGGGGTCGCGATGCAGGACATCCAGACGTGGATCGGGGCGAGCGGCACGCAGATCATGTTGATCTACGGCGAGAACGATCCGTGGACGGCCGGCGCCGCGTCACTCGGTAACGCCACCGATTCGTTCAAGTTCATCGCGCCTGGCGGTAACCACGGCTCGTCGATCGGGTCGCTGACGCAGGGCGACCGCTCGACCGCCGTCGCGGCCGTGCTTCGCTGGGCCGGCCTCGGCACGGCCGCGCACGGACGCCTCGATACCACCGAGCGCACGAGCGAGCGCGCCGAGCTCGAGCTCCGGCACCGCCGATAGCCACGCGATGGACCCCCACGATCGAATCGAAGCGGATCTCCCGGCCCACGATCCCACGGCGACGTTCGCCACGTTCGCGAAGTCGCCGAGCATGCACGCGCCGCGCATCTTGATCCTGTATGGCTCGCTTCGCGAGAAGAGCTTCAGCCGCTACCTCGCCGAGGAGTGCGGCCGCGTGCTCCAGGCATTTGGCGCCGAGGTCCGGACCTACGATCCGCGTGGGCTTCCCGTGTTCGATCGGTCGTCGTTCGATCTGCCGAAGGTGCGCGAGCTGCGCGACCTGAGCGTGTGGTCGGAGGCCCATGTCTGGGTCTCCCCGGAGCAACACGGATCGATGACGGCTGCATTCAAGAACCAGATCGACTGGATCCCGCTCGCCGATGGCGCCGTGCGACCGACCCAGGGGCGAACGCTTGCCGTCCTGCAGGTCTCGGGAGGGAGCCAGTCGTTCAACGCGGTCAATCAGCTCCGGGTCCTCGGGCGCTGGATGCGCATGTACACGATCCCGAACCAATCGTCGGTGCCCAAGGCGTTCGAGCAGTTCGACTCCGATGGGCGGATGAAGCCGTCGAGCTTCCGCGATCGCGTGGTCGACGTGATGGAGGAGCTGTTCCGCTTCACGCTGCTCCTGCGCGACAACGTGGAGATCCTGAACACGCGCTACAGCGAGGAGAAGGAGAAGCGCGCACATGGAGCGCTGAAGCCTGCGCTCGGCGTGGCCCCGAAGGAGTAGCGCCCGGGTTCACGTGCGCGCGTGAACGAGCGTGCGCTCCGCGTCCTTGAACTGCACGACGATCTTGCTCTCGCTGAACTTCGTGACCAGCCCGCGACCGAACGTGGGGTGATCGAGGGTCTCGCCCAGCGCGAACCGAACGCTCGCCGAGTACTTCGTCGAGGTGGTCGCGTGCTGCAGCGCCAGCGAGATCTCGTGCGACGCCTTCTTGGGCTGCGGTCGCGGATCGTGGTTGGCCATGTGACCCTTCGCGAAGTCGTAGGCCCACCGGCTTCCACCTTCCGCGACCCCGCGGATCGCGAACTTGGAGCGCGGGAAGCTGCGCGAGAGCCACTGGAAGATCGCCAGCAGCAGGAGGGTGTCCTGGGTGGCGATCTCGAGGCTCCCGACCGCGACCAAGGTGGAGACATCGGCGAGGATGCGCACGTCCTGGCCCCTGGGAAGGTTGAACCCGGCGACGTGTGCCGTGAGCGCCGCCATCTGGGGCGCGATGGCGAGGGCGGCCGGTTTCGGCCGGTCGAGCGTGATCTTCGTCTGGGTACTCAAGACGCATATGTAGCCCGCTCCCCGGCGGATCCGGGCAGAAAACACGTCAGGCACGTGCGATTGCACCAGTTCGCCGAAATCCTGACCAATCCCTTGGTTGTGGCGCGATCACGGGCCCGGTCTCCGGCCAGATCTCCATCAGCCGCATGCCCTGGCTGATAGCGTTCGGACCATGTCCGTTCATCTCGAGGCGAGGCCCGGTGACATCGCGCCGATCGTCCTGTTGCCTGGCGATCCGTTGCGCGCGCAGTTCATCGCGGACCGATTCCTGGAAGGGGCGGTGTGTCACAACCGCGTGCGCAACGCGCTCGGGTTCACGGGGACCTACCGCGGCGTGCGCGTGTCCGTGCAGAGCACCGGGATGGGGATGCCGTCGTGCGCGATCTACGTGCACGAGCTGCTCGCCGCGTACGGCGTGCGCGTCCTCGTGCGGATCGGCACCTGTGGTGCGATCCGCGCGGATCTGCAGCCGCGCGACATCGTGCTCGCACAGGCGGCAGCGACGGACTCGGCGATGTTTCGCCCGACCTTCGGAGGTGCGACGTTCGCGGCCGCGGCGAGCTTCGAGCTGCTGCATCGGGCGCACGCGCTGGCGACCGGGCAGGGAAGGGCCGTGCGCGTCGGCACCGTGCTGACCAGCGATACGTTCTATCCCGACGAGGACGCGGTCACGACGTGGTGGAATCCGTGGGCCGAGCACGGCGTCCTCGCGGCCGAGATGGAGACCGCCGCGCTGTACACGCTGGCGCTGCGCCGCGGTGCGCGCGCGCTGTCGATCCTGACCGTGAGTGACAACCTGGTCACCGGCGAGCAGACGACCGCCGAGGAGCGACAGACCGGGTTTGGCGACATGGCCACGCTGGCACTCGAGCTCGTCACGGACCACGGCGCGCGCTGAAATCGGGCTTGCCGGCGGAGTGGTACTGTGGTTTAACCACTCTACCGAACGCATGATGCTCAAGCCGATCAAGCCCCGCGAGACCGCGCACCAGGCATGCGAGCAGGCCCTGCGTCGTGCGGTGCTGACCGGCGAGCTCGGCGCCGGAGATCGGCTGCCGCCGGAGCGCGAGCTCGCGACGACGCTCGGGGTCAGCCGCCTGACGCTGCGTGCTGCCCTCGCCGCGCTGACCACGCAAGGCTTGCTCACCGTCCGCCACGGCCGCGGCTACGTGATCCAGGACTTCTTGCGCGTCGGTGGCGCCGACCTGCTGGGCGATGTCGCGGATCTCGCCGTCGAGCGCGGCGAGCTTCTGCCCGTCGCCGCGGAGCTGTTGCGGGTCCGCCGTCACCTCGCGCGCGCGATCCTCGAGCATCTCGCCGAGCAGCCGCCGAAGGTCGCGGCGATCCGCGTGTTCGATGCCGCGGTCGTCGCGATGGCGGCGGTCGTTGCCGCGACCGAGGACCGCGCGGTGATCGCGGCGGCCGACCTCGCGGTCGTGGGGGCGCTGGTGGATGCGACGGGGAGCCCAGTGCTCCGGCTGTGCCTCAACCCGATCGTCGCGGTCGTGGCGAACGCGCCGCGCCTGCGCGACGCGCTGTACGCCGATCCGGCCACCAATGTCGCCGGCTGGCGCGTGCTCGGCAGCTGGCTCACGCGTCCAACCCGCGATCTCGATCGCCTCGTCGCGGTGCTCGCCCAGCACGACGCCGCGAGCCTTGCCCGCCTGTCTCGTCGCCCGAGGTCATCGTGAGGCATCCCTGGTACGTCCGCTTGTTGCTCGTAGATCCCGATCGCGTGATGACCCACGTCGCGCGCATGCATGCGGCCGGAGTCGTCGATACCTCACCGAACGCGTGGCAGCTCTCGCTCGGCGCACTTCGCATGTGGCATCGCGTGGTCTGGCGGTCCGAGACCGTCGGCACGTCGTCGGCGCCCGTGCGGCCGTCGTGGCGGGCGCGGGTCCTGCAGAACCGTGCCGTGCGCTTGCCGTTCCTTCTCGCCGCCGGCGCCGTCATTCCCTACGACTTCACCGGTCTGCGGAGTACGCCGTCGCGGCTGATCGATCATCTCCTCGGCGCGCACCACGATGGTAACCAGTTCGTGTTCGATCTCGAGCTGCTCGCCGGGCACGGCGTTCTCGACGAGCTGTCCGAGCGCGTTGCGGCGATCGTCGATGGCAGCGATCCGCGCGCGGCGTGGCTGCGTGACCTCACGGTGTTCGCCGGCTACCACGAGGCGCTCGCGACGGCGGTCGCGGCCGCGCGGGCCGCCGGTCCGCAGATGACCTCGGCCGAGGGGCTCGATCCGGACCTCACGCTCCGGGGGCTCGTCGCGTGGTGCGCGCGCCAACCGGAGACGCCCGAGGCGACCCTCGCCGCGTGGCGCGATGCGCGGTTCCGGCTCGATGGTCGGCCGATGGTCGTGCCGCCGACGACGAGCGCGTTGCTCGCGGCGAGCCGCGCCGAGCTCGCGAGCTACTTCCACGCAGGTCATCCGGTCGCGCCCGAGGCGCTCGCCGATGCCGAGTACCACGGCACGAGCCTCGGGCTCCCGCGCTGGTTCGAGCGGTTGACCTGGAAGACGTTCATCAAGGCGTTCGCCTCCGACGACCGCGGCGGTGTGCGCGGGTGGAACGTCCGCGTCGACCAGCGCGCACCGTGGACTCCCCGCCTGCGCGGCGGTGTTCCGGTCACCTTCGGCCACTTCGCGGCGGTGCGTGCAGGCTCGACGACGATGCTCGACTACGGCGCCGGCGGCAACCGCCGTGGCGACGTGACGTCCGCGCTGCGCGATCCGCTGGTCGCGCTCGAACCCGGCTGCGCAGACCGTCTGCTCGGGGTCAGCCTCGTCGATGTCGCCGGAGTGCGGCTGCCAACGCCGTCGTATTTCTTGCTCGAGCGCGGTGGGCCGCTGCGCCACGTCGCCACGCCGGCGCGGCGATGACGAGCCGAGGTCACCAGGCGCGAGCGCGCGCCTGGATGAAGGCGTAGAAGAACACGCTGTTGGGATCGCGCGAGACCAGCTCGAGCTCGCGGGTCATCCCGTCGACGACCTCCTGCGAGACCTTGTTCGCGGCGAGGAGGGCAGGCGCCCCCGACAGCAAGAGCTCGGTCCAGTAGGCGAGGAACTCGGCGCGCTCCCCCGGAGCGCGGTTATCGAGGTGGAACGAACGGACCTCGGTCGAGACGTCACGAAAGCCCACGGACTGCAGCAGATTGCCGAGCTTCGCGCCGACGAACGGATCGCCGCCGAGGCCGAGCTGGTGGTCGTTGAAGGCCATCCAGTAGCGGAGCGTGTCGGGGCTGTACGGATCGATGAAGAACGTCGCGTTCAGCACCTCGTTGCACACCACCGGCGCGCCCGGCGTGAGCACGCGGCGGACCTCGGAGAGTGCGCGTGCGGGGGAGCTGATGTGCTCGAGGATCCAGCACAGGAACGCGGCGTCGAAGCTCTCGGGCTCGAACTCGAGACGCGTGGCATCGCCCTTCAGGAGCGTGTATCGATTCGTGGCCCACGGCACGGTCGCGAGGTAACGCTTCGCCTCGGCGAGCTGGTCGTCGTTGATCTCCACGCCCGTCACGTGGATGTCCGGAAAGTGGCGCAGCAGGATCTCGGTCTGGGCGCCGACGCCGGAGCCAACCTCGAGCAGCCGACGCCGGCGGCGAAACGGGAGGCGATCGTGGACCATCGGCTCGAGAAACCGCGCCTGGCGATGAAGGCGCTCGCGCTCTTCGTCGCGATACCCGTGCAGATAGCCCGTGGTGCTCATTCAACAGGCACCATAGCGCCGAACTACTGGCGGTGGATCCCGATCACGCGTGGTGCTCTCGCTGGATCGTCGGCGACGTAGATCTGGATCGCCGGTGTCCCGCGCGAGCTCTCGACCCGGTAGATCGTGTAGCGGTCCGCACCCGGCGCGAGTGGGAGCGAGGCGGAGCACGCACGGCCGCTGCTGTCCGCGCTCACCGGCGTGGTCGCGATCAGCTTTCCGTCCGCGCCGTACCCGTAGATGGTGTAGCGCGTCGGCGCCCTCGTGAGCTGGTACCGGAGCGCGAGGTCGGTGAAGCACAACCGTCCGCCGGCGACCGAGATGTCATCGAGCGGCGACGCACGCTCGAACCAGTAGGCGGCGGTCATCCGCTGGCGCGCGACGAGGGTGTCCACGAGGTAGCGCTCGGCGACGGGATCGGTGAGGCGCCCGGCAGTGACAGCCGCGACGAGCTGCTCGCGGGTGAACCGGATGAGGATGCGCGACGCCCACGCCTTGTCGACTGCATCGGCGAGCAACACCGAGAGCTGGCTCGGCATCGTCGGCTTCCAAGCGCCGGGGTGATAGTCGGTTGCGGCGAACACGCCGACGCCGCGGTGCCGAGGCTTCTCGCGTCCTTCCCAGACCTCGCGCACGAGCCCGAGGCTGACGATCGAGATCAACGTGGCCTTGAAGTCGAGGACGTAGCGATAGTCAACCGATGGATCCTTGGTGGCCGCCGCATCGGCGCCCAGCGCCCAGCCGAAGTCGATCAGGTAGTGGGTGACGTAGTGCACCGAGGGGTCGGCCGGATCCTCCTGCCACGCATCGACGGTGTTGTCCTCCTTGACGTCGGTGTGAGACAGCCACGCGAAGAACACCGCCAGGCCGCGCAGGTCGCGGCGCAGCTCGTGCGGGATCACGTCGTTCACGTCGTCCGCGCGAACGCCCGCGCGAGGAGCCCCGCCGATCGGCTTGCCCTTGATGTACATCGACGCGATGCCGCGGAGGCGGCCCTCCGAGTCGTGGGCGATGGCGCCCAGCTGTGCGTCGAGGGAGGCCTCCGTGATCGCCTGCTTGCGCGAGCCGACCGTCGCATGTGCGTCGGGTGCGATCCGGAGATCGCTGCGCTTGAAGTACACGACGTGATCGGAGGCGGCGTTGTAGCCTGCGGCCCACAGCAAGCGCGCCGTGATCGCATCGGCGGCGGTCTCGATCTCCGGTCCAGCAGCGGGGTCGAACTTGAGCACGAACTTCTCTCCGCGCGCGTCCTCGGCGATGAACCCGATCTCCTTGCCACCGGACTTCCCTGACTTGATCGTCCACGGCAGGTGGCGCTCCGGCGT
>JAYVLW010000850.1:0-7145 GCA_043759315.1 Myxococcales bacterium | reverse complement strand
ATGCCGGCGCCGCGAAGCTCGGCGATGCCGATGGCGACGGCGTTCCCGATGCGAAGGAGGACTCCGATGGCGACGGCGTTCCCGACGCCAAGGAGGACTCCGACGGCGACGGCGTCTCCGATCTCGACGAGAAGACGATGGAGGCCGACGTCGACATCAACGCCCCCGACGCCGACGGCGATGGCGTGCCCGACGCGCAGGAGGACGGCGACATCGACAACGACGGGGTGCCCGATGCAGAACAAGAGGATCCGCCGACGTCTCCGTTCGACGAGGATGGCGATGGCGTGATGAGCCCGGGGGAGATCGCGGACCGCAAGGAGTTCAGCGAGTTCTTCGACGACATCCCGAACGAGCCGGATGACAAGGCCCTCGAGGCTCGACCGAACGACTCCGAGCTCAAGCCGAGCGTCACCGTGGACATGTTCCGCGCGGGCGTCCGGCTCGTGAAGAAGATCGTGCTCGGCAAGATGGAGAAGAAGATCGCGAAGAGCTCCGACAAGAAGATGCGCACGTTCTCGCTGATCATCTTCGGCGTCTCGGGGCTCGGCCTGTTGCTGCTCATGATGCCACTGTTCCTCGCGAAGAAGTACCCGGGCCAGGGGAAGAACCTCGTGAAGTACTCCGCGCTCGCGGCGGTCACGTTCATCGTCACCGTCAACCTGTTCGGCGGCGTGCTGTTCGGGTTGCGCACGGTGCAGGGCGCGATGTCGAAGTACACGAACCCGAGCATCGCGGTCGCGGCGGGCACGTTCGATACGCTCGATGACAACGCCGAGCGCTACATCATCATGGGGAAGGAGCTGTTCCTCCCCACGATCGAGCAGGTCCGGAACGCCCCCGACGAGCAGCCGGCAGTTGCGCTCCTCGGCAATGGTCTCAAGATCGTCCAGGACGCGAAGGTGTTCCTGAGCATCGCGAAGATGTTCAAGAAGGTCGACTTCATCTTCAAGATCCTCCCGATCATCCTGACGCTGCTGACGCTCGTGCTGTTCGTGGTCGCGATCCGACCGACCCTGACCGAGATCATCAAGCTACCGGCGACGGCGGCCTCGGGGCAGGCCGGCGTGGGCAAGGAAGTCGTCGCGAACAGCCTCCGGCGCGTGCGCGGCGAGATGCTCGCGTCGCTGTGCCTGATCGGCGTGCTCGTGGTGCTCTCGCTGTTCTCGGGCTGGGTGCTCGGGCAGGTCGTGAAGCCCGCGCTGGACGCGTTCCTCACGTACTTCAGCTTGACCGTCACGTACTTGCAGTTCGCCGAGGGCGCGTCGTCGGGCCTGGTGTTCATGACGCTGTTCGCGGTGATCCTGTTCCTGGTCCTGAACCTCGCGACCCTGATCCTCTCGCTGTCGTTCTTCCTCGGGAAGACGCAGAAGATCTTCCAGCAGCGGTTCAACGAGGGAACACCGATCTCCACCCACGCGAGGTTCTTCAAGTGGGGCGTCCCGTCGGTGCTGCTCGTCCAGATCTATCCGTGGATCTTCGTGTTCGTCGCGTCGAGGATTCTCGCCGCGATCAACAGCAGCGTGATGGGCGGCGAGCTGAACGCCGAAGCGATCTCCTGGGGCAAGATGCTGATGGCGGGCCCGGCCTTCCTGGTCGTGGGCTTCGTGGCGCTGTTCTGGGCGGTCCGCGGCCTCAAGGCCATCAAGTTCCTCCAGGGCTACAAGGTGAAGCCGAAGGCCCCCAAAGCGTAAGTTTTCGCGGTACCAACCGATCCATCTACGGGCTGGACTCGTACCGGGTCGGCTGACTTACCTTTCTTGGAGGATCTCGAAATGCGTACTCGGATGTTCGTGATGGCCGCGCTGACCGCGGTTTCGTTGATGGCGTGCGGCGGCAAGGGCAAGGGCGGCACCACCGATGGCGCGGGTGGCGGCTCGGCCACGGCCGAGAAGTCGCTCTATGACCGGCTCGGCGGCAAGGATGCGATCACCGCCGTGGTCGAGGACTTCGTCGCGAACGTCGCGGGCGACAAGCGGATCAACACGTTCTTCGCGAACGCGGACATCCCGGGCCTCAAGCAGAAGCTGGTCGATCAGATCTGCGAGGCGACCGGTGGTCCGTGCAAGTACGCCGGCAAGGACATGAAGACCGTGCACAACGGCATGAACGTGAAGGACGCGGACTTCAACGCGCTCGTCGAGGACCTCGTGAAGTCTCTCGACAAGTTCAAGGTGGGCGAGAAGGAGAAGAGCGATCTTCTCGGCGCCCTCTCGAAGATGCACGACGACATCGTCACGGCGAAGTAGGCGCAGCACCGCGAAGCATCGCGGAGGTCGATCAATACGGCTTCTGGCTCCCGATGTTGCCACCGGGGCCGTAGTCGCACACGACCGTGCTCTTGAACTGCAGCGACGGACAGTCGGCGAGCGCGCAGCCGAGCTCGCGCGTGTCCCGCCACACGACCTGCGTGTAGTGTCCGCACGTCTTGCCTGCCGCGCAGGTGTTCGTCGCGTAGGTGTAGCTCGCTCCCTCCGACGCCCACGACATCACGGCCTGCTGGCCCGTCGCCGAGGCGCTCGACGCGAAGATGTTCTCGCCGACGTAGTACGGGTGGCCCGTCGACCGCCCGGCATTGTGATCGACGAGCCCGGTCGGTGCTTCCACGTCCTTGCACTGCGCGACCCACGCGGCCGCGGTCGCCGCGAGGGCGGGGCTCCACGTCAGCGCGGGCAACGGCGTCGCGGTCTGCACCATCGTGCGCACCTGGTTGTGCGCGGCGGTGATGCCGGTGAGGTTCGCGGGTTCGCCGGCGACCGGTGCGGCATCCGCGTTGCCACCAGGTGGTGCATCGGTGATCGCCGAACCACCGTCATCGCCACACGCGGCCAGGCCCAGCAGCACGCCGCAGAGGTTGGCGAGGCCACTCTTGTGCATGCCTCCAGGATAACGTACTAACCGACCTAGAGGCTCTATCGAGTAACGACGCCAGCAACCACCACCGACGGATGCAGGGAAGCCAGTGAAGATGCTGGCACAGCCCCCGCTACTGTGACCGGGGACGACGCGGCACGATGCCACTGGGAAACTGGGAAGGCGCCGCTTAGGACGAACCGGAAGTCAGGACACCTCTCTGTCGGAACTTCGGGTGTGAAGGACGCGTAGGTTGCGCGTTGGTCACGCCACGTCACGTGGGGTGACCAATGATCCGACTCCTCCGCTTCTCTTGCGTGTTCGCCGTGCTGGCCTTCGCCAGCGCGCGCGTGCGTGCGGACGAGCCGGCGTCGGGCGCGGTGAAGATCGTTCCCGAGGAGACGATCTTCGTGATCGACGCTCCGCCCGAACACGGCGCGGTGGACCGGAACCGCGCCCTCGGCGAGGCGCCGTTCGTGACGGTGCTGCACCCCGGCGATCATCCGGCGACCACGTCGGTCGCGGATGCGATCGCGACGAGCGCGGGCGCGCTGACCTCCAGCCTCGGCGGGCTCGGTGCGTATCAGAGCCTCAGCGTGCGCGGCGCGACGCCGGGACATACGGCAGTGCTGATCGATGGCGTCCCGCTCGCGAAGCTCGCCGCGGTGACCGCGAATCTCGGGCGCTATCCGCTCGACGCGTTCGGCGAGGTCAGGTTCTATCGCGGCGCGGTACCGATCGAGCTCGGCGGCGCCGGTGTGGGTGGTGCGGTGAACCTCGTGACGCGGCTCGGGCGTGGACCGCACGGCGAGCGGATCGACGCCTCGCTCGGAGTCGGCTCGTACGGTGCGCGCCACCTCCGCGCGCACTGGGGCGACGAGCACGGGGCGCAGGGCAGCGTGCTGTCGTCCACGACGTTCGGCTATCAGGGCGCGACCGGGGACTACTCGTACTTCGACGACAACGGCACGCTGCTCAACCCGCGCGACGACGGGTATCGCGTGCGCGTGAACAACGGGTTCGATCAGGTCGATGCCGCCACGCGATTCGCCACGCGGTCTCGGCCGATCGGCGCGGGCCTGCGGATCGCGTGGAAGCGCGAGGGCCTCCCCGGGAGCACCGCGGCGCCGGCGCCGACCGCGAAGCTCCGGACGTTCGACGGGATCCTCGACGCCGGTGGTGAGACCCACGTTGGCGACTGGACCGGGCACCAGCTCGGCTTCGCGCTCCTCGAGCTGCAGCGGCTGACGGATCGCACGGGCGAGCTCGGCCTCGGCGATGCCAGGCGCTCGTACACCACGTTCTCGCTCGGCGTGTCCTCCACGTGGCACCGGCAGCTCGGCGCCCATCGCATCTCGGCCGGCGCCGAGCTGCGCGCTGATGACTTCAGCGATCACGACGACCGCACCGACACCGATGCGGTCTCGGGCACGCGCGCGGGTGGGGCCATCACCGCGGCGATCGATCTCGTGCTCGCTCCACAGCTCGTGGTCACCCCAGCGCTGCGGCTCGAAGCGCTGAGCTCCGCGCCAACGCCGGTCAGCGTCGGTCCGATGGCCGGCGTCGCCGTTCCTTCGCGCACCGACGTGGTGCCGAGCCCGCGGTTCACCGCCCTGTTCTCGGTGACCCCCGACGTGGCCATCAAAGGGAGCGCGGGCCTCTACGCGCGTCTGCCCACGCTGCTCGAGGTGTTCGGCAACCGCGGCTTCATCATCGGCAACCCGGAGCTGCGGTCCGAGCGCGGACCCTCGAGCGACCTCGGCTTCGTGTGGGCGCCGGTGCGCGCGCAAGCGAACGGCGTGGTCGATCGCATCCTCGTGCAGGGCGACGTGTTCGCGAACCGCGCGCACGACACGATCGCCCTCGTCACGTATGCGGGCTATGTGACGAAGGCCGCGAACATCGGCGACACGCAGGCGTACGGCGCGGAGCTGATCGCCTCGGCGCGGATCGCGCGGGTGCTGAGCGTGACCGCGAGCTATACGCGGCTCGTCACCGAGCAGATGTCGAACGACATCAGCGTCGACGGCAAGCCGGTGCCCCGCCGCCCGGGCCACGTGCTGTATGCGCGGGGCGATGTCGAGCGTGAGATCGCGAACCGCGCCGCGTCGGTGTGGATCGATGCCGCGTACCAGGCCACGAGCTTTCTCGATCCGGCCAGCCTCGGTCGCTCGCCGGCCCGCCTGCTCGTCGGCACGGGCGCGCGCGTCGAGGTGATCCCGCATCTCGGCGTCGCGCTCGCCGTCGCGAACCTCGCCGACCGGCGGATCGCGTACCTGCCGCTCGATCCAGGTGCGGCGCCATCGCCGACGCCCCTCACCGATGTCTCCGGGTTTCCGTTACCCGGGCGCAGCTTCTACCTGTCTGTCGATTGGACCCACTGAGGAACGAGGATGTCATGACCAAGTCACTAGCCCTGATCCTGCTCGCCACCGCCGCGTGCGGTGACAACCGTGCTGCCCAAGGCGATGTGGACGCGAGTCCGACCATCGATGCCGCGCCGCTACCCCTACGCGCGGTGGTGGTCGCCGGTGACTTCGTCGCCGGTCACCCCGGCGTGATGTCGGTCGTCGATGTCAAGGCGCGCACGATCACGACGAACGTCGCTCCCGCGGGTGCGGTCGGCGAGGATCCGGTGCTCCGCAAGGTCGGCGACGAGCTGCTCGTGGTCAACCGTGCGAGCGGCAACAACGTGACGATCCTCGACGCGAACACGTACGCGCTCGTCGAGCAGCTCGGCACCGGTGCGAGCTCGAACCCGCAGGACGTCGCGGTGATCGGCGACAAGGTGTTCGTCGCCACCCTCGGCAACAAGGGCGCCGTCCAGCTGACGCGCGGCACCACGACGGTCACGACGATCGATCTGTCGGCCGATGATCCGGACGGCAAACCGAACTGCAACTCGGTCGCGTACGCGAACAACAGGCTGTACTTCTCGTGCGGGCTGTTGGACGACACGAACGTCAACCTGCCGCCGCGTGGCCTCGGCAAGGTCTACGTCGTCAACCCGACCACGCTCGCCGTGGAGCGCACCATCACGCTGACCACGAACAATCCGATCGCGCTGTTCGAGCAGGTTCCGAGCACGGCCCCGCACGGAAGCGATCTCGTGCTGCCGACGATCGACTTCGGCACCGGCGCGGGATGCGTCGAGCGGATCGCCACGGCGACGATGTCCAGCGCGGGATGCCTCGTGCAGAACCCCGCGGCATTCGCGTTCCCTGGCCGCGTCACGTTCTACACTCCGGAGTTCACCGGTCCGGTCGCGAAGGTCGTGCCGACGCCGCTGATGTTCCTCAGCATCTCGAGCTATCCGAACGGCTATGTCCGGAACTTCGATCTCACGACCGATACGATGCTTCCGAACACGCTGACCCCGACCTCGCAGGTCGTCGGGGACATCGCGGCATGCCCGAACGGCGAGCTCGTGATCGCGGACAACCCGTTCCCGCCGAGCACGGCGCCCGCGGGCATCCGGATCTACGACGGGGCGAACGAGAAGACCACCGCGCCACTCGCCGTGGGCCTCAAGCCGTCGTCGTCACACGGCATCACTTGCTACTGAGACCCGCCACGACGCGCGGCGTCGCCCGAGATGATCGAGGCAAATCGGGACGGCGCTGCGCCACGTCGTCACGCGTGAACTACGGTGCTGGTGGTATTTTCGGAGGCGCTACTCGCGCGGTCGCACGCAGTAGGCCTCTGCGACGACCTCGATCGTCGACGAGGGTGACGTGTTGCGATAGTCGCAGCGCCAGCCCGAGGCCTGATTCGGATCGGCCATCGCGAGCGGGCGCGCGGCGACGAGCTGCGCCATCCACTGCGGATCGGCGTAGCAGCCACCGGTGACCAGCAGATCGACGGAGCGCTCGCAGGTCACGACCGCCGTCGCGACGAGGCCTGCACCGACCGAGATCCGCGCTTCCTTGCGCTGGATGTCGCCCTTGGCTCCGTAGGCCGCCGCCGGGCCGGGCGGTCCCTTCGGCCCCTGCGCTCCCTGTGGACCCTGGAGGCCCTGGATGCCCTGGATGCCCTGGATGCCCTGCGCGCCCTCGGGGCCGGGCGGTCCGGGATTACCGATCGGCCCGCGCGGACCTTCCGGCCCAGCGGGACCCAGGCCGAACGGACCCGCGGGACCGGTGGGACCAGGAGGGCCCGGGGGGCCGACGGGGCCGGACGGGCCGAAGATGCCTGCGGCCTTGCCGCGGGCAAGCAGCTCGTCGCTGACCTTCTTCGCGTCGACCGTGCCTTTGCTCTCGAGCGCGGCGACGCGGACGTCGTGATCGTCGATG
>JAYVLW010000849.1:0-4646 GCA_043759315.1 Myxococcales bacterium | reverse complement strand
GACTCGGCGAGCGCGAACAGCTTGTGATCGGGGTTCGAAGCGCCCGAGAGCGAGCGGCCACGCAACCACAGCGTCAGGCTGTCGACGCCGTACAGGCTCATGTAGACGATCGGCCCAACCTCGGTCAGCACGAGCTCGGGAACGTGGAGCGCGAACGGCTGCGCGAACGGTCCCTGATAGAGCGCGTTCGAGACTGACTTGTCAAAGCCCGGCGCGTCGCCGATCAGCGGTGCACCCCGGGCGGCCGCGAGGTCGTACTCGTATGTCTTCAGCACGACGTTCGCGCCGACCAAGCCACCGATCCCGACGATCTCGAGCCACGGGAAGTTGTCGTGGAGGGGAACGCGGTCAGGATCGGGCTTGTCGTCCGCGGCGGCGGTCCGGGACAGCAGCGCGACCAACAACACCACGCTGCGCCACATGCGTCGACTATCGCACGCGCGACCCGGCCGCACGCGGTCATCGACGGGACCGGCGTTTTGCCTGGACGCTCAGCGCGGTAACGCGTTCTCGATCGCGGCGATCACGGCCGGGTCATTGGGCGTCACCTCGGGATCGAAGCGCGTGATCTTCGTACCGTCGGCGGAGACCACGAACTTTTCGAAGTTCCACCGGATGTCACCGGTGTGGCCCCCGGCGTCGGCGAGCGGCGTCAAGGTCTTGTAGATCTCGTGGCGGCCGGGGCCGTTGACGTCGATCTTCTCCATCATCGGAAAGGTCACGCCATAGGTGGTCGAGCAGAACGTCTCGATGTCCTTCGCCGTGCCTGGCTCCTGCTTGCCGAACTGGTTGCAGGGGAAGCCGACCACGGTGAAGCCCTTCGGCTCGTACTTCTTCTGCAGCGCCTCGAGCGCCGAGTACTGCGGGGTCAGCCCGCACTTGCTGGCGACGTTGACGAGGAGGAGGGCCTTGCCCTTGAAGCTGGACAGGTGGGTGTCCTGCCCCTGGAGGGTCTTGATCGCGGCATTCCACATGGGGACATCCTTCTCGACGGGGACGGGGGCCGGCGCGGTGCCGGGCGGTGGGAGGTTGAGCGGATCGGCCGCGGCGGCCGTCGGGCCCTGTACGACCTTGGGATCCTGCGGCGCAGGGTCCTTCTTCGAGCAGCCGCCGAGCGTTCCGAGGGTCAAGGCCAGAGCGGCGAGCCTGCGCATGGACGGACCGTACAATAATGAGCCCGGCGAGCAAGGGGTTTGCTATAGACACGGGCCCCGATGCGCCACCTTTACGCCGATTTCATCGATCGCGTTGCGAAGCCGATGCGCTACCTGGGTGGCGAGTACGGCAGCGTCGTCAAGACCGGACCCGAGGTCGTCGCCCGCGTGTGCCTGGGCTTCCCCGACGTCTACGACATCGGGATGTCTCATCTCGGGACGAAGATCATCTACTCCCTGCTCAACAAGGACCCGCGGATCGCCTGCGAGCGTGCCTTCGCGCCGTGGACCGACATGGAGGCCGAGCTGCGCGCGCGGAACCTGCCGCTCGTCTCGCTCGAGAGCCAGCGCCCGCTGTGCGAGTTCGACGTGCTCGGCGTCTCGCTCCAGTACGAGCTGACGTTCACGAACATGCTGACGCTGCTCGACCTCGGGGGCATCCCGCTGCGCGCGGCAGATCGCGCGCCTGATGCCACGCTCGTGCTGGTCGGCGGTCCCACGGCCTCGCACCCCGAGCCGATCGCGGCGTTCATCGACGCGGCATTCATCGGCGAGGCCGAGGAGCTGTTGCCCGCCGTGGTGCTCGCGTGGGCCGAGATGCGCGTCGAGATCCGCGCCGGAGCTCGCACGCGCGCCGATGCGCTGGCCGAGCTCGCGCAGCGGTTCCCGCTCTACGTCCCATCGCTGTACGCGACCGAGACCGACGAGGCCACCGGGATGACCGTGATCGGCGCGCCCCTCGATCCGCGCGTGCCGGCGCGGGTGAGCCGCGCGATGGTCGAGAACCTGGACGCGTATCCGTTCCCGAGCGACTCGCCGGTGCCGTACGCCGAGGCCGTGTTCGAGCGCGCATCGGTCGAGATCGCGCGTGGCTGTACCGAGGGCTGCCGGTTCTGCCAGGCGGGCATGATCTACCGGCCGGTGCGCGAGCGCTCGCCGCAGTCGATCGCGGACTCGCTGATCGGCGGCGTCGAGAAGGCGGGCTACGAGGAGACGGGGCTGACCTGCCTGTCGACCGCGGACTTCTCGAGCATCACGCCGCTCGTCAAGTCGCTCGCGGCCGAGCTCCGCAAGCGCGGGGTCTCGATGTCGGTCGCGTCGCTCCGCGCGTATGGCCTCAACGAGGACCTGCTCGACGAGCTCGCCCTCACCCGGATCAGCGGCCTGACGTTCGCGCCCGAGGCGGGCACGCAGCGCATGCGTGACGTCGTCAACAAGAACGTCACCGAGGCGCACATCGAGGAGAGCTCGCGGCGCGTGTTCTCGCGCGGCTGGCACCGGCTCAAGCTCTACTTCATGGTCGGCCTTCCCACCGAGGAGGACGAGGACGTCCGCGGGATCGTCGAGACTGGCATCCGGATGCTCCGCATCGGCCGCGATGTCGGGGGGCACAACGCGCAGGTGACGGTCTCCGTCAGCTCCCACGTCCCGAAGCCGCACACGCCGCTGCAGTGGTGCGCGCAGGACACCGAGGCCGAGATCGTCCGCAAGCAGTCGATCCTGCGCTACACGGCGCGGGCCGAGAAGCAGCTGCGCGTGAAGCACCACCACAGCGGCATCTCGTTCGTCGAAGGCATCCTCGCGCGTGGCGATCGGCGGCTCGCCGACGTGATCGAGGCGGTGTGGCGCGCCGGTGCCCGGTTCGATGGCTGGGACGAGGTGTTCGAGATCGAGAGGTGGACCGAGCAGCTCACCGCGTTCGGCGTCGATGTCCCCTCGTATCTCGGCACGCGACCGGTCACCGCGCGGCTGCCGTGGGATCACATCGATGTCGGCCTGGAGGATGGGTTTCTCCTCGGCGAGTATCGCAAGGCGCTCAAGGGCAGGGCGAGCCCGCCGTGCGGCAAGGTCGCCGGGATGCTGATCCACCACACGAACACCGGCGATGCCGAGCCCGATCGGCGGAAGCTCGTCTGCTACGACTGTGGCGTGGCGTGCGATCTGACGAAGATGCGCAGTGACCGGCTGGTCGCGCTGCGTGCGCTCGGCGCAACAGAGCGGCCCGCGTCGCGCGTGCTGCCGGTCGTCACCGATGGCGAGATGCTCGATGTCTCGGAGCGCGGCGGTGGCTCACCGGCGGAGGTCGGCGAGGCACGAGCGGCCACGCGCGATCGCGAGACGGATCGTGCCGAGCGCGTTCGCCTGGCCGGTCACGTCGGCTCGGGCCTCGCGTACTCCTCGTACCGGATCCGGTTTGCCAAGATCGGGCGGGCTGCGTTCCTCGGCCACCTCGACCTCGTGCGCCTGCTGTCGCGCAGCTTTCGCCGCGCGGATCTCCCGATCGCGATGACGCGCGGCTTCTCCCCGAAACCACGGATCAGCTTCGGGCCGGCCCTCGGCCTTGGCGTGCCGTCGCTCGGCGAGGTGATGGACATCGACATCGAGCACGGCGTCCCTGGCGTGAAGACGTGGGACGTCATCGATGACACCACGCGTGTCGAGCTCCCCGCCGACGAGGTCCGCGATCGCCTCGCGGCCGTATGTCCACCGGGCATCGAGATCCAGAGCTGCACCGTGATCCGGCTCGCCGGTCACCCGGCGTTCGTGAAGATCCAGCCGACCACGGCGCTTCGACCGACGCTCGGCCTCGGCAAGCTGATCGACGCCGTCGATATCGTGATCCGCCCCGCCGCCGACGGCATGGCGTACGACGCCGCCCGGCTCGCGCGCCTCGGCGCCGCGCTGATGGCGAAGCCCGAGGCGAAGGTCGCCCGCGGCGAGAAGCTGATCGACGTGCGCCACATGTTGCTCGATGTCTCTGTGATCGACGGGGATGCCGCCGAGCGCCTGTGCACCATCCTCGACTGGCCGGTGGCTGCCTTGCTGCGCGCGCGTGTGCGCGCCACGGCGGATGGCTCCGCGAAGCCGTCGGAGGTCGCGCGTGCGCTCGGCGTGTGGGGCTCCGATGACCTGCGCGGCGAGCACGCGCTGGTGGCCCGGCTCGGCGTGGTCGAGGTCGGAACGCCGCTGACCGCGCACGCGCTGCCGCCGACCGCCGAACACGCGTCGCCGGTTGCCTGAACGCCCGGGATCCGCCGCTTCGGTGTGATCCCTGCCAGTGTTTTCTCGTCCTGGGTGCTGACGCGGGACTGCATTTCGCCGTCTGCTGTGGGTGTGGATTCCTGGCGTCGGTTGATCTCGGTGGTGGCGCTGACCTCGGTCGCGGGATGTTCGCTCGCGCTGTCGGGGCCCGGCGCGAACCGGCCGAAGAACCGGAGTCCGGAGTGTGATACCGGCAAAGGGCTGGTCGCTCTCGACGGTGTGGTCGGCTCCGTCCTCGGGACCGGGGCGCTCGTGTTGCTCACCGAGAACCAGAGCGGCGCAGCCACGGTCACGGCACTGCTCGCGGCCGCGTACCTCGGCGCGGCGTTCAAGGGGAACACCACCGTGAACGAGTGCCGGAACGCGTTCGCCGCCTACAACCAGCCGTCCCTCGACGCCGGTCCCGAGGAGCCGGCGGTCGCGACGACGCGGCCGAACCGGCCGTCGCGG
>JAYVLW010000848.1:0-3019 GCA_043759315.1 Myxococcales bacterium | reverse complement strand
GACTCGGCGAGCGGCTCGAAGCCATCGGGGTGACCGATGGTGCCGAGCGCGATCGCGGCGTTCTGGCGCACGACCGCGACGCCATCGCCGAGCCGCTTGACCAGGCCCGGAATCGCCGCCGGCTCCTTCAGCTCGCCGAGCGATCCGGCGGCCTCGGCGCGGACCTCCGGGCGATCGTCGTCGAGCGCGGTGATCAGCGCGTCGAGCGCGCGTCGCTTCTCCGCCGGCTCGGTGATCTCGCCGAGTGCGTGCGCGGCGAACGCGCGGGCCTTGGGGCTGCCCTGCGCGAGATCGCGAAGCGCGGCATCGAGGGTGATCGTCGAGCTCGGGAACAGGAACGACACGGGGCTGCACCGTACCAGAACAGCTGTAAAATGCAGGCATGGCCGAGGCCTCCACAGACGAGTGCGAGCTGTGTAGCGGCGTCGGTTGGTGGCCGCACCCGTGCGACGGCATCGCGAGCTGCTGGGAGTGCCACGGCAGCGGTACGCGCCGCGCACGCGGCAACTGCGACTGGTGCAGCGGCTGGGGCTGGACCGGCTCCGAGGTGAAGTGCGATCGCTGCGCGGCGACCGGCTGGGTCCCCGGCGACAACGTCCTCTACTGGTGCCGGGACTGCGCGCGGACCGTCGAGGCCGCGGCGGTGGGCGGAGCCTGCCCGAAGTGCGCCGGCGCGGAGATCGAACGAGTGACCGCGGCGATCCGGCCCTGACTCCTGGCACGGCGCGCGACCGCGCCCGGACGCCCCTGACTTCAGCCATCGCGCGGGGGCTTGGCGCTATACTGGACCGGATGAGCATCCGGTTGGCGGCCGTCCTGCTGGTAGGAGCTCTCGGGTGCCTCCGCACGTCGACGTCGGAGTGCGCCGACGGTTACGTGTGCCGAGCCAACACGACCTGCCTGATCGTGCAGCTCGCGGCCGGCGAGCCCGCGCATCTCTGCGTCTCTGACCCTGCGTTCGCCGCGTGCAAGGGCCTCGACGAGGGCGCTCCGTGTACCTTCGTGGGAGGCGAGGGTAGCTGCGCCTCCGGTGCGTGCCTCGTGCCGGTGTGCGGAGACGGCGTGATCGAGCCCGGCGAAGTCTGCGATGACGGGAACCAGTCCCTCGGCGACGGCTGTGGCGCAGATTGCCGATCGAACGAGACCTGCGGCAATGGACGGGTGGATCCGATCCGCATCGCCGGGGGCGAGGCCACCCCGTTCGAGCAATGCGACGGCGGCGACGTCCTCGGGCACGATGGTTGCTCGAGCACGTGTGCCGTCGAGATCACCCGCTGGACTCCTTTGCGGGTGCCGAGGCTCGGGCGGGAGGGAGCGGTGATGGCTGCCGATCCCGTGCGCGATCGAATCGTGATGTTCGGCGGTCGCTTCGTCGCGGGCAACGGCGTGTCCACCACGTTCGGCGAAACCTGGGAGTGGTCGCGAACGGGCTGGCAATCGATCTCGACGCCGTCAGGTCCGGTCGGACGCGCGGAGCACGCGATGACGTTCGATGGCGAGACGCGCAAGATCCTCCTGTTCGGCGGTGTGACCGGTGCCAACGGCGGCCGGCTCGGCGATGTCTGGGAGCTCGATGGCACGCGATGGACACGGTTGTTCGATCCGGCCCCGGCCCCGTCCGCCCGCAGCCGAGCTGCGATGGCATATCTGCCGGGGGTCGGCGTGGTCCTGTTCGGCGGTGAAACCGCGAACGGGAAACCGTCCGGGGAGACCTGGATCCGTCACAGCGGAACGTGGATGCTCGCGAGTCCAACCGGGAGTGCACCGTCCGCCCGCATCGGTCATGCGATGGCGTTGGATCCCATCCGGGGCGTGCTCGTGATGTCGGGCGGGATCGATGTGGGCGGGACCGCTGTCGACGAGACGTGGGAGCTCGACGCCACCTTGAGCTGGAGGCTCAAGTCCACCGCCGCCGGGCCTGCCCCGTACCAGTCGTCGCTCGTGTTCGATCCGGGGAGGCGGGCCATCGTGGCCGTCGCCGGTTTGCGGGCTGGCACCTACGAAGACTCGATGTGGACCTGGGACGGCATGGCGTGGACCATGATCACTCCTCCGATGCTGCCGGGCCCCCGGCGAAGCGCTGCGATCTCCGCCTCACCCGCGACCGGCGAGCTCGTCCTGTTCGGGGGATATCTATATGCAGGCTGCGGCGCTTGTGCGCCCACGCGGAGCGACACCTGGCTGTGGAACGGGACCACCTGGAGCCAGGCGCTCGAGCCGACTCCGCCCGGCGTGTCGAAGGTCGTCGGAGCCTACGACCGCGATCGGCAGCGCGCCATCGTCGAGGTCTTGGATGGGACGACGGCGACGACCTGGGAGATCGAAGGGTCGCGCTGGATCGCGACCACCCCGACCGGCCCGACCCCTGGTTTCCGTGTAGCGGCGGCCATGGCCTACGATCCCGCCCGGCATCGCACGGTCCTGTTCGGAGGAGCGGTGGCTGGTGCGCCGAGCAACGAGATGTGGCTGTGGGACGGGGCGAGCTGGACGGACCGCACGATGACCGGGCCGCCCGCGGTGAGCGGGCACGCCATGGCGTTCGACGAGGCGCGAGGTCGCCTCGTGATGATCGGTGGGCTCGACAAGACAGGTTCCCCCAACCTCGAGACCTGGGAGTGGGACGGCACGGCGTGGACGCAGGCCCTGGTCGTGGGGCCCGGCGAACGGAGTGGCGCGGCGATGGGTTACGATCCCGTTCGCCACCGGATCGTCGTGTTCGGAGGGCTTCACGCGTCGCTGCCGACGGCGCACCTCGGCGATACTTGGGAGTGGGACGGCGTGACCTGGCTCGAGCGGACGCCGGTGAGCTCGCCACCCGACCGCGCGGGGGCCAGCATGGCGTGGGATGCCGCCCGGCGCCGGAATGTCATGTTCGGCGGCGGCCAGGATCTCGGCAACGATACATGGGAGTGGGATGGCACCGCGTGGACCTTCGTCCCGGTGCTCGACCGGATCCCACCGCGGGCCAATCACGTGATGATGCCGTCGCCACGTGGCGGCGTCATCGCGGTCGGTGGTC
>JAYVLW010000847.1:0-10515 GCA_043759315.1 Myxococcales bacterium | reverse complement strand
CAGGTACTTGATCACGAGGCGCGCGATGCGGGCCTCGCTCGTGTAGCTGAACCGCACGTAGCCTGGGGCGTTGTCGCTGTGCAGGCCGATGACGAGCTCGCCGCCGAGCTTCGCCTTCAGGTCGGTGTTGGCCTGGGCGTTGAGCGTGAACGCGACGGGCGTGGTCGCGCTGACCGAGGCGGAGGTCACGGTGGCCATCCCGTACTGCGCGCCGCCGCCGAGGTCGTTGAAGATCGCTGCGCTGGTGCCGGTCGCCTCGACGGTGGCCGACGGCGTGGTGACGTCCCAGACGGAGATGGTCTCGGTGGCATCGGCGGAGGAGTAGCTCTCGACCTCGAGCTCGAGCTTGACCTCGGTGATCGTGGTGGCGGTGAAGCCGGCGAGGCTGAACACGAAGTAGCTGTTGTAGACGGTCGCGCCCGAGGTGCCGGTGAGCGTGTTGTCGTTGCCGCTGGTGTGGCCCGCGCCGCCGGCGGTGTGCCAGCCGCGCCAGAAGTCCGCGCCGACCTTCTTGACGTCGATGGTGCGGGTCATCACCTCGGTGCAGTCGGGCACCTGGTTCATGTTGGCGTCGATCCGATCGTCCATGCCGGGGCACTTGTCGCAGCCATCGGCGACGGTGTCGGTGTCGGAGTCGAGGCGATCGTCGAAGCCGACACACTTGTCGACGTTGTTGCAGGCGCCGTCGTTGTCGGTGTCGGGGCAGGCGTCGGGCGGCACCACGACGAACGCGTCGACCGGCGTGTTCTGGTTGTCGTCGCCGCCGGGGCCGGGAACGCCGGCGGCCGCGCAACCACCTGCGAGCACGAGGGCGAACCACAACCTCATCCCTGCGACGGTAACAGAGGCCGGCCGCGATCTGGGCCGAGATCGCATAGAGTCGCGACATGCCTGCCTTCGACGCCGACGGAGTCCGCGAGGATTGGGACTACGCCGCCGATGCCTATGCGAAGGGCCAGGCCGACGGGCGTGACTATTACCGCCTCGAGTTCTTCGGGCCCTACCAGATCGCGATGTGCGGCGATGTCGCCGGCCAGAAGCTGCTCGATGTGGGCTGCGGCTCCGGCTACTTCTCGCGGGCGATGGCGGAGCGCGGCGCGCAGGTCACCGGCATCGATATCTCGCCGCGGATGATCCAGCACGCGCAGGAGGCCGGCGGCAGCGGCATCACCTATCAGGTGCTCGACGCCGCGCGCATTGACCGCGGCTTCCACGCGGCGAGCTTCGACATGGCAACGGCGTGCCTGACGATGCAGGACGTGCCCGAGCCGGCGGTTGCTCTGAAGGCGATCGCGAAGGTGCTGAGGCCCGGCGCCCGGTTCGTGTCCTCGATCGAGCACCCGTTCTCCTCGGTGCCGTTCCGGCAGTGGGAGCGCGATGCGAAGAAGGACAAGAAGTGGCTGTGCGTGGATCGCTACTTCGAGCGCGGCGCGCTGCCGTACACGTGGAAGAAGTGGAGCTACGAGTTCACCACGCGCGCGTTGCACGTGACGCTCGAGCAGTGGATCGACTGGACCATCGACGCTGGCTTCGCCATCCGCGCGCTGCGCGAGCCGAAGCCGACCGAGCAGGCAGTGCGCGAGCACCCGGATCTCGCCGATGCCGCCCGCGTGCCGTACTTCCTGATCTTCGATCTCGTGAAGAGCTAGCTGCCGGTCAACAGGAAGTCCAGCGCCGCGATCACGGCCGACCGCTGCGAAGCCACACTCGCGACCACCTCGCCAACCTCGCTCACCGCGATCGCCGCGATCTCCTGGAACACGGCGACGTACTCGACGTTCCGGACCAGCACGGTCGGGTTGAGGATCCGCATCGGCTTGGCGCGATAGGTACGCTTGAGCGCGAGCGGAACGACAACACGCGTGTCGAGATGCGTGAGCAAGTCCGCCTGAACATCGAGGAGCAGCGGGTAGACCTTCCCCTTTCGGTCCTTGTGGACATCGAACTGCGCCATCAGAACCGCCGACGCCCCTCACTGAACACCCCGCGCTCGGCGACGAGGGCGTTGTACTCGTCGATCGCCTCGCGATTCTCGTCCAGCCATTGCTTGGCCTCGGCCGCCTTGACCGCCTCCTCCAGCGCGGCTTCGACGACCATGGAGACGTTGAGCCCGAGCGCCTTCGCTCGCTTCACCAGCCCGGGCGGCAAGGACAGGTTGGTTGGGGTCTTGCGCGCCGATGTACCAGCCATACGCACAGTATATGCGCATGATCTATGTGCGCCAAGCCCTACCGCACGAGCGGGCGCGTTTGCACGATGTAGAGCTTCTCGCCGACGAACACCCACTCGACGTCGAGGTGATCGTTCTTGAACACCTTGGTCAGCTTCCGCGCGGAATCGGCGAGCAGGAGCGCGCGCGTGTTGGTCAGCACGGGCTTGCCGGCGTCGGGGTTCGGGACCTCGCGGATGCCGCCCTGGGCGTCGAACACCAGCTTGGTCTCCTCGGCGGAGCGCGAGAGCACGCGGATGCCGTGGTTGTACCAGGACACGATCAGGCTCTCCGGTACCTTCTTGCCGTCGACGACGGACATGCCGAGCCCTGACTTCGCGTTGATCGTGTAGTTCTTCTCGTCGGTCGGGTCGGTCGGGTGTTCGGTGACGAGAACGCCGGCGGCGGTCGCCGGGACGCCGACCTGCACGAGCACGGCGCTGTAGGTCTTGAGCTGATCGATCTTCGCGCGCGCGCGATCCTCGAACGCGGCGAAGTTCCAGGTCGAGCCCCACACCTGCTTCACCGCGGTGAGCACCTGATCGGCGCCGCGCATGTTCGGCACCGTGTCGTAGAGACCCGCGCCGTTGAACTGATCGAGATCCTCGGCGTTGCCGGAGCTGCGCACGAACACGCCGCCGCCGGATCCGGGGAGCCCGGCGAGGGCCGCCGTGACCTTCTCGACGAGGTCCTTCGCGACGGGCGCGTCCATGATCTTCTTCTTGAGCTCGGCGAGCTTCGCCTTGCGCAGGTTCGCGTTGGTCTGGACCGACGGGTCCGCGAGGAGCGCCGCGAGCGTCTTGTCGAGGCCGTTCGCGGTCATGTGTTCCGCGTAGAAGTGGAACGGGATCGAGAAGCCCATGGGGACCTCGAACAGCGTCGGCTTGCTCGCCATGATCTCGCCGAGGTTCGCGGCCTTCGCGCCGACCTTCACCACGTCGATGGCGCGGAACGTGTCGAGCATGGGGAGCTCCGCGTACGCGAGGTCGGCGACCGGCACCACGACGGTCTTCTGCACCACGGCCTGCTCCGCCGCGATCTCCTCCGGGGTGGCCTCGCGGATGGTGTGTGCGCCGCCCTTGGCTTCGAAGTAGACGGTCTTGCCGTCGAGGGCCTTGAGGGACTCGCGCGCGCCCTTGAGCCCGATGTTCGGGATCTTCCACGCCTTCGCGCGCAGCGAGACGTGGGACAGCGGCGTGGAGAACTGCTCGGAGATGATGCCGGAGACCGGGGTGATGTCGGCGAGCGGGGTGGTCAGCACCACGATCTCGTTCGGGTCGAAGGTCAGCTCCGACTCGGAGACGCCGAGCGGCACCAGGCGGAGCTTGCCGATGGCGGTGCCCTCGTTGAAGGCGACGTAGTCGGCGGCCTGGTAGAGCGCGTCGTTGAGGACGAACGGCACGTCCTTGAGCTGCTTCGCGACCTTCTCCTGGTAGGAGGAGTCCGGGCGAAACTTCACGACGTCGCCCTTGAAGAACGTCTCCTTCATCCGCTTGTACGCGTGGGTGACGTGGTCGGCCGTGGCGAGGTCACCGTCCCAGAACGCGAACGTCCACACGTCCTGCGACAGGTGGTGGACGAGGTAGCACATCATGAAGTCGACCTTGTTCGCGGTGTAGTTCTTGTCGAACACGCGCACCGCTTCCTTCGTCTTCGGCTTCTTGTAGAGCTCCTGGAAGATGAAGTCCTTGTGGACCTTGTAGACGTCGACGTCGAAGTAGTAGATGGCGTCGCTCTTGAGGTCGATCACGAACTTGGCGAACCGCTCGCCGCCGAGCTCCTTCGAGTAGGCCTCGAAGTCCTCCGCGGTCTCGAGCGTCGGGGAGTAGAGCTTCCGGGCGGGGGCGGTGACCGGGACCACGACCGGGGCCACCTCGGGGGCGTCGGGGGCGGCATCGGGCGGGGCCACCGCGACCGCGGAGCCCCCCGAACCCGACCCGGGGGCCGGTTCGGCCGGTTTGTCGGCCTTCGAGGAGCACGCCACCAGGAGCAGGGCCAAGACGAGGAAGCGGGACATGGGGCGCAGAGGTTACCCGAGGATTGACGAGGATTTGCGTTGGATGGCCCAGGCGCGTTATTCATCCATGATGTCGGAGCGCGAGCCGGCCCTGCTGGGGGATGAGGCTGAGGGTCCACGGACCCGTTCGGCTCCCGAAGTCGCGCGTGCTGTCGAGTCGCCGGCCCGGCCGTCGCGGCGTGAAGCGCCGTCGGTCCACGTGGTCGGGTTCTGGAAGCGGTTCGCGGCGGCGGTCGTGGATCTCGCGATCGTGATCCCGTGCGCGCTGCTGCTGACGCTGGTGATCAGCAAGATCGCCGGCGTGCACCTGCCGCCCTCGAACTTGAAGCTGCTCGACGTGGACATGTGGATCGATCTCGTCCTCGCGACGGATCCCGCGCTCGTGATGGCGATGGTCATGATGCTCGCGATCGGCATGATCTACCTGCTCGTGTTCCAGATCGTCGTCGGGCGCACGCTCGGGATGCGCCTGCTGAAGATGAAGATCATCGACGTGTATGGCGACCGTCCGTCGCCTGCTCGCTGCGTGGCCCGGTGTGGTGGGTACGTCGCGAGTGTTGCCACGCTGTTCCTGGGATTCCTCTGGATGGGCTTCGACAGCGAGAAGCGTGGCCTCCAGGACTGGATCGCGGGGACCTACGTGATCCGGGCATGAGGCGGCCGCGATGCCTTCGCGTCTGAGCTCGCTCCTCGTTCGCGATGGGCTTGTCGGCGTCAAGCGCATGGAGAAGGCGTTCCAGCGCCAGGTGATCTACGGCGGCAGCCTCGACACCATCCTCCTCGAGATGAACCTGATCCCCGAGGAGCGCCTGACCCAGTACCTCGCGCTGGCCTCTGGCCTGCCGCCGGCGGAGCGCGACGAGGGCCTGGACATCAGCGACGAGGCGATCGCGGCGATCCCGCGCGAGATCGCCGAGCAGTACCGCGCGGTGCCTCTCGCGGTGTCCGGCGAGACGATCCGCCTGCTCGTGTGCTCGCCGCTCGAGATCGAGAGCCTCGAGGATCTCGCGGACCAGCTCGATCGTGCACTCCAGCCGCTGATCACGCCGGAGTACCGCTGGCACCTCGTGTACGCCGCGGCCTACGGCCTCGATCCGCCGGCGCGGTTCACCACGCTCGCTCGCTCGCTCGATGTCGATGCGACGGTGCCCGCGATCGGCCGCGCGAAGAGCGTGATCGTCGATCCGGCCGCACCGGTCGATGCGGTGCCGAGCGACATCACCGAGAAGACGGAGCTCGCGGACCTGACCACGCGGATGCCGGCGCCGATCGAAGAGCCACCGACGCTGCCCGTCCTGCGCGCGTCCCCCGGCGACGTGCGCGACAAGCGCAGCACGCTGCTCGGCTTCAAGGCGCCGCTCGGCGCCGATACGAATCCGGGGCTGCCGCCATCGCGGCCGCCGGCGCCGCGCGCCAAGGGCGACGGGATGCCCGCGGAGATCGTCGGGCGACCAGTGGTCACGTTCATCAACACGCCCGCGACGGACGCGAACCGCCCGCGCAAGCTGAGTCCTTCGATGCGAGCGCAGAAGCGCCCCGCGACCGCGCCGATCGCCACGCAGGGCCGAGATGCGCCGCTGCCCGTGGTGGCCGCGCGCGAGCTGCTCGCGGTGGCGGACGATCGCGACAGCGTGTTCCTGACGCTGCTCCGCGCCGCACGCCTGCGCGCGCGCTGGGCGGGTCTCCTCACCGTGCAGGGCGGTGCCGCGATCGGCCGCGTCGCGATCGCCGAGCCCGGCCTCGATACCGCCGCGCTCAACACGGTGCTGATCCCGCTCGATGCGATGTCGCCGTGGCGCGCGGTGGTGGCGAGCAAGCAACCGCACATCGGGCCGATCGTTTCCGGCGATCCGGGCATCGATGCGATGGCGATCCGGCTCGGCGGCACGATGCCGCCATCGGCGCTGCTGATGCCGATCGTGCTGCGCGATCGCGTGGTGGCGATCGTCGTCGCGCACCGCGTGCACTCCGATCTCCGCCTCTCCGACGTCACCGAGCTGCTTCCCCTCGCGAACTCCGCGTCGGAGGCGATCGGCCGGCTGATCGTGAAGAACAAGTCTGCCGGATATCGCACGCCCGCCGTCGCCGTCGCCGCCGATCCTCTCGAGACGCAGAAGCTCACGAAGCCGTCGGCCAAGGGCGCCGCACCCAAGGACGACGCCTGGGCCGCCCCCGCGCCGGCGAAGGCGCCCGAGGTGCCGAGCTACGACGAGGGTCTCGAGGTCTCGATCACGCAAGAGCCTCCAGCGCCGATCGCACAGGTCGTCGACGAGATCGAGGCCGCGCGTGAGGGTCACGCGGAGGAAGCGCTCGGCGAGGCCGTGGAGCGCGCCACCGAGACCGTCGGCGAGCTGATGCGCCGGTTCCCCGGGAAGCTGCGCATCGATCGATTCACCGTCGCGGGCCGGCCGCTGCGGGCGGCGCAGTACGGCGGCCTGCTCGAGCTCGTGATCCGGCTCGGCTCGATCTCGAGCGACCTGCTGATCGAGAAGATGAGCGCACCGCAGCGCGACGTGCGGTTCTACGCGGCGGTGTGCGCCGCCGAGCTGCGCCCGCGCACCGCGGTGTTCGCGCTCGCCGAACGGCTCTTCGATCAGGACTTCGGCGTGCGCGCGTGTGCGATCGAGGCGCTCTCCGGCTATCCGGTGCAGGACCTCGGCACGGCGCTCGTGCGTGCGCGGCGCGCGCTCCACTCGTCGGACCCGGAGGTCGTGGCCGCGGCGGCGACGGCGATCACCGAGCTCGGCGATACCGAGTCCGTCGTCGATCTGATCGGAGCGATCGAGCGCAGTGACCGCGCCGGCGACCACGCGCGCCGCGCCCTCGTCGCGCTCACGGCGCAGGACTTCGGCGCGAACGAGCGCAAGTGGCGCAAGTGGTACGACGGCGCGCGCAACCGCCATCGCATCGAGTGGCTGATCGAAGGGCTCGCGCACAAGGAAGACGCGATCCGCGAGAGCGCGATCAACGACCTGCGCCGCCTCACCGGCGAGTACTTCGGCTACCACCACGATCTCCCGAAGCGCGAGCGAGAGACCGCGGCGCTCAAGTGGACGAACTGGTGGCGCGACACCGGCGCTCGGCGCTTCGTGGTCCGGGAGGACGAGCGGCATCGGCCGACGGCCCAGCTGCCTGCGCGTCGCGAACCGACGTAAGCTGCGCGCCATGCGCACACTCCTCGTCCCCGGCCTTCCGCTCCTGCTCCTCGCCGCGTGCGGCGGCGGCGGTCCCACGCACTGGAAAGACCAGCCCGTCGAGACCGTGAGCGCGACCTTCAAGGGTCACCCGTACACGATCGAGCTGCCGAAGGGCATGAAGACGAGCGGTCACTCGACGTACGACGATGACTACCAGTACCACCAGGACAAGAACGGCGAGAGCTACGCATTCGCGCCCATGGTGGGCGTGGCGTGGCTCGACAAGAAGTCCACGCTCGAAGACGATCTGAAGAGCGAGAAGGGCGCCGTCATCCACAAGGACTCCACAGCGGACGGCTGGGTCGCCTCGTACGAGAACGACTCCCAGAAGAAAGGCGAGGACTTCGTGATCCACGCCCAGCGGTTCGTCGGCGAGGCCGCCTTCACCTGCCACGCTCGTGTCTATGCGATGAAGAAGGGCGAGGATGTGAAGGAGCTCATCCCCCTCGTCGAGAAGATGTGCCTCTCGATCAAGGCGAAGTAGCAACCCCTCCCTCGGCGCGCTACCATCCCCCCGTGGAAGCTGCGTCCGGAGGACAGCGCGAGCTCGCGCCGGGCGCCATGCTCGACGACAAGTACCGCATCGAGAGCCTCCTCGCGGTGGGCGGGATGGGCGCGGTCTACGTCGGCACCCACATCAAGCTGCGCAAGCGCGTGGCGATCAAGGTCCTGAACCCACAGCTCTCGACACCGGCGTTCATCGAGCGCTTCCATCGCGAAGCGATCACCGCATCGCAGATCGGACACGAGGGGATCGCTCAGGTCACCGATATCGGAACCAGCACCGAGGGCGAGCCGTTCCTCGTCATGGAGTACCTGGAAGGGGAATCGCTGGCGACGCGGCTCAAGGCCCAGGGGCCGCTCCCGATCGAGGTCGCGTGCGAGCTTGGCTGCTCGATCCTCGCGCCGCTCGCGGCCGCGCATCGCGCCGGCATCGTTCACCGCGATCTCAAGCCCGACAACGTGTTCCTCGTGCGGCAGAGCCGCGGCGAGATCATCAAGCTGCTCGACTTCGGGATCTCGCGCTCGCAGGGACAGGAGGGCGAGTTTCGCCTGACCACCACGGGGCTCGTTCTCGGCACGCCGTATTACATGTCGCCCGAGCAAGCGCGCGGCGATGCGCAGATCGGGACGGGCGCGGACCTCTACGCGTTCGGTGTGATCATGTACGAGATGCTGACGGGCTCGGTTCCGATCAGCGGCGATAACTACAACCAGCTCATGTACAAGGTGATGACCGGCGAGTTCACGCGCCCGCGGGAGAAGCGGCCCGAGATCTCGGAGGCGCTCCAGGCGGTCATCCTGCAGGCGATGGCGCTCGAGGCGACCAGTCGCCCGCAGAGCGCCGCCCACCTCGAGCAGATGCTGCTCCCGTTCTGTCGGCCCACGTTCCGCGAGCACACGATCGAGCGGATCAGCGCACAGGGACTGGGCTTCAAGCAGTCCTCGCCGTCGCTCGGAGCCGGCAGCGCACCCACCGGCACGGATCGGACCGTGCTGGCATCGCCGTCTTCCGTGACACCCAACGTGACCTCGGTGCGGCCGAAATCGAGGGGGTTGTGGATCGCCCTCGGCCTCGTCGTCGTAGCTGGCATCGGCATTGCCGCGCTGGTCGTCGGCGGCGGGGGTGGCAGCGACACGGAGAACGGCAAGCCGGAGGCGCCGGTCGCAGCGGTCAAGCCCGTGGCGCCGCAGGTCGAGGCGACGAAGGTCGTCGAACCAAAGGTCGTCGAACCGAAGGTCGAGCCACCGCCGAAGGTCGTGCCCGCGAAGCCGGAGGTGGTCACGCTCCAGTTCGCGATCAAGCCGGCCGACATCGCGAAGATCACGATCGACGGCACGCCCATCGAAGGGACGGAGATCGAGCTGCCGCGAGACTCCGCGCCGCACGAGCTCGTGATCAGCGCGAAGGGCTACGAGACCCGGACGGAGAAGCTCGTGCTCGACATGAGCCAGCGGCTCAGCTTCGAGCTCGACAAGAAGTCAGCCACCTCGCGCCCGACCGGGAACCTCCGCAATCGCCCGAACGGCAAGGATCCGAAGACGAATCGGATCGATACTCAGAGTCCGTACAAATGACCAACCGCCTCGCTGTCCTCGGCGCTGTCGCGCTGCTCGCCCATGGCATCGGCACGGGCACCGTCGACGCGAAGCCCAAGCCGAAGCGGCCGCCGCCGACCAAGCCCGACGAGCCGGCGAAGCCCGAGCAGGCGCAGGCCGACCGCTACTTCAAGAGCGGCGTGCAGCTGTTCAAGGAAGCGAAGTACTCCGAAGCGCTCGCGGAGTTCACCCGGGCCTACGAGATCGCACCCCACCCGCTCGTGCTCTACAACATCGCCGGCTGCCACCGCGAGCTGTCGCACTATGGCGAGGCCGTCAGCTTCTACGAGCGGTTCCTCGCCGAGGGCAAGGGGCAAGTCCCCGCGGCGCGGTTGACGGCGGCGCAGACCGAGCTCGACGGCATCCTCGCGCGGATCGCGCGCGTGACCGTCACCGTCAGCCCCGATGGCGCGAGCATCACCGTCGACGGCAACGCCATCGGCACCCTCGTCAAGATGCCCCTGATCCTGCCACCCGGCGAGCACAAGCTCGTCGCCTCGGCAGCCGGCCGCAAGGACTCGGAGCGCACGATCAAGGTCGCGTCGGGCGACGAGCTGACCGTCGAGCTCTCGCTCGCGGCCCTGCCCACGGAGAAGGAAGATAGCGCGCGCCTCGTCGAGCACCCGGTCCTGCTCGCGCGGCCGAAACGGTTCGCCGTGGGTGCGTCGTTCGGCACCAACCTGTTGCGCGCGGGCGAGAGCGGCGCCCCCACGCTCGGCCTCGGCGTCGCGATCGGCTCCCGGCTCGAGCTCGGTGTCGACGTGGTGCTCGTCGCCTACGCCGTGATCCCGCAGCTCCGCGTGCGGCTCGCGGGCGAGACGTTGTCGGTTCACGCCGTCGCCGCGGCGCCGATCTCGATCACCGACGACGGCATGACGAAGACGTTCGTCGCTGGCGCGGGCGGCCTCGGCCTGCGGTATCGCGCCACCCCGATGCTGTCGTTCCAGCTCGAGACGCTGGTCAGCTACGCCGGCAAGACGCACGGCACGACC
>JAYVLW010000846.1:0-7468 GCA_043759315.1 Myxococcales bacterium | reverse complement strand
CATCCCGCCATTGTAGGCGAGGCAACGCTTCTCCGCTTAACAATCTTCCTCCGCAGTCGACCCAGAAGACATGGTGGCGACGACCCTGGCGCACAAGCCCAACCTCGACCTGCAGGTCCTCCTCACCACCCGCCTGGAGGCCGACAGGCTGCGCCTACCTCCCTACCCCGCGATCGCGCTGAAACTCCAGCAGCTCGCCTCCAGCGGACGGCATGGCGTCCGCGATCTGTGCGCGACGGTGAACGCGGATGCGGCGCTGGTCGCGGCCGTCCTCCGGCAGGCAAACTCCGCCGCATCCGGAGCCACCGCCCCCATCGCCTCGCTCGAGGGGGCGGTCAACCGGATCGGCGTGGAGAATCTGCTGCGGCTCGCGCTCGCACAGAGCGTGGGCGTCTCGGCCAGCCGCACCGGACCGCTCGCGTCGCTGCGCCGCGATACCTGGCGCATGTCGCTGCTCGCCGGTCGCATCGCGCTCGAGCTCGCCGAGCGCCGCGGCATCGGCAAGGACGAGGCGTTCGTCGCCGGCTTGCTTCACGATTTCGGCGCGATCATCGTCCTCGTCGGCCTCGAGGACCTCCAGGTCGAGCTCCCCGTGCTTCCCGCCGAGACGTGGAAGATCCTCGTCGATCGCCTCCACGTGAGGTTCGGCGCCGTGATCGCGAAGCGCTGGAACCTGCCCGAACCGATCGTCGATGCGATCCAGCACCACCACGACGTCGCGAGCTATCAGGGGCCGCATCGCGCGCTCGTCGAGCTGATCGCGACCGTCGATCACATCAACGCGATCTTCGACCGCGACCCCACCACCAGCGTCGCGGCCCTCCTGGAAGTCCCCGGCCTGTCGCAAGACGAGCGCTACCGGATCGGCGCGATGATCCCGCAGATCGCCGAGTTCATGGCGTCGTTCGAGGCCGGGTCCCCCGCCCGCGAGGTCAAGGCCAAGACCGTCGTGGCAAAGCCGCCTGCCGGCCTCGTCGACGGCTGGCCGGTCGGGTTCGTCGTCACCACGAAGCGAGATGTCTACGAGGCCTGCGCGCTGTCCCCGAACGCCGTGGCGTTCCGCGGCGTCGTCCCGCTGATGCCGAACTGGCTCGCGGAGATGACGCTCGGCACGGAGCCCGATCTGTCGATGCTCGCGAACGTGAGGACCTGCGATCAGCAGTCGGATGGCACCTACCTGATGACGGCGCAGCCGTTCGGCCTCGACGGCAAGGACAAGGCGATCTGGCTGAATCTGATCGGGCGGACGCGGTCCACGTCATAGCGCGGCGACGACGCTCTTCAACGTGCCGGACGGATCCTCGGTGATCGTGGCGTGGTGCGAGACGACGACGCGACGTAGACCCGGTAGGTCCGCGAGCTGCTCGATGTGTGCGCGGAACGCCGGCTTGTCGGCCACAACGAACATCTTCGCGATCCGCGACACGCGCGGCCCGCCCGTCGAGCCGGTGACGCGGCGCAGAATGAACCCGGTGAACCCCGGGAGGTGCGGCATGTTGAACACCGCATCGTTGAACACCAGGCTCGTGTCCGCGCCCGCGTGCACGACCATCACGCCCTCGCGCTGCTTCGTGCCGTCGAGGATCCGGAGCTCGACCACGCCATCCGGCGGCAGGTCCTCGTAGCTACCGTCCACCTTCACGACCTGCGCGACCTTCGCCTTCGCGCCCGAGGGACAGAGCACGCGCGCGTCGGGATAGCGATCGGCGAACACCTTCGCGTCGAGCCGATGGAACGCGTTCGGCACGACGATCACGCCGACCTTCCCCCACGCATCGATCTCGGCCATCTCGGGTTCACCGAGAGCGATGCCGTTGTGGATGACGAGCATCCCATCGGCGCGCTTGCCGATCGTCATCACGCGCTTCATCTCCATCCCCGGAAGCTTCGCCTCGACTCGCCACAGGTGGTCGTCGAGCTTCTCGATCGCTCCGTGCGGATGCACCCTCCAGACCGTGTTCGCCTTCGCCATCGGCGTAGCCTAACTCAGGGGCCGCCGTAGCCCCTGCCGCCGTATGCCGCACCCCCATAGCCATTGCCCCCGTACGGATCCACGTCGAGCGCGACCATCGAGCCATTGCCAGAATCCATCCCATCGAGCCGGAACTTGCGGCGGACTCCCGAGTACAGCTGAACATCGAGCCGATCCGGCCCGACGAGCTGGAGCTGCTCGGGCGAGCTCGAGACGAACAGCTTCTGCAGCACGTGGCCACTGGCCCGGTCGACGAGGAACAGCGCGTCGGGCTCCGACGTGAATCCGTACCCGGCGACGATGTAGCAGCCGCGCAGGCGGAACCGTCCGTTGGAGGTCAGCGGCGCCGTCCGCCACAGCACCTTGCGCGCGCGGGGATCCACCGCGACGAGGGAGGAGCACGCTCCGTTCGCGCCGCTCGAGTAGCTCTGGCACGCCTCGTTGAAGTAGACGACGCCGTCGGCGAGCCGGATGTCCTGCACCTCGAGGTGATCGCCGCGGGACAGCAGATCGTTGAGCCCGAGCTCCCACTGCAGCGCGCCGCGCTTGTCATAGAACCGCGCCTCGTACGCGCAGTTCGCCGCCCCACCGAGGGTACAGCTCGAGAGGTTGTACGGATCGCGATAGAACGCCAGGCGACCCCCATCGGCCTGGTCGAGGAGGAACAGCTCGAGCGTGCCGAGCTTCATCGGGATGTAGTCGGGTACCGGGGCCCCCGCCCAGGTGCGCCCGCCGGCGCCGGAGAGCACGCCGTTGATCTGCGAGCGCAACCGACCACCCGGGAACACGTCGCTCGGCGCAGCGGCGAGGTCATCGTGGCCGCCGCAGCCGTTCGCCGCGAGCGCGCTTCCGCCGGGCTTCAGCGTGTTGTCGAGAGGAGCCGTCGAATCTCGATAGCAGCTGGCGAGCGCCATCACGGCGAGCGTGCGTGTCCACATACCGATCCACACTAACACTCGATCGACGATTGGCCCGCGCGAGCACGTCGGGCGCGAGGTCGGCGTCCGGGTGGTCGACGTGACGCCCCGCGCCGGGCAGGTCCGCGCACAGTCCGACCGACCGGGCGAATCGAAAAACCCCATGGTCATCGGGGCGTGGACCGGGACCGGGTGCCCAGGTCGAGGCCCGCCCGACGACCACGGCGTCCTGCCCCACGGGTGGGGCATCGTGGGCGAATCGGGCACGTTCGCAAAAGGAAGCTGGCGAAACGCCTCCGTCGGCATCTCGATGAGCGATAGTACCGGTACGCTCCCTCCAATGGCCACCGACGCACTCCTCGACGCCGGCGACGAGGTCTGGTCTTACGACCCGAAGACCCAGCTCCAGATCTCGAGCGGTGGGAAGGTTGCGAAGGCGAAGAAGACGCACGGCATCATCGGTGGTGTCGAGACGCGTCACACGCTGTATCGCGTCGCCGACAGCCTGTACGTCGACATCGAGGTCCGAGGGCTCGAGGCGGTGCTGCGCCGCGGTGTGCTCAACGGGCGCGACGTCACCACGGTGATCGCCGCGAACGACGTGGGCAGCACGCTCTCGCACTACCGCAAGCTCGGCTTTCGCGATGGCACGCCGTGGCACGCCACGAAGACACGCGTGACGCTCCGCGAGTATCGCAAGGGCACCGCGCAGTGGACTATCCACGTGGACGGCACGTTCGCCCTCGAGAACTGGAAGACCCCCACGAAGGCGGCCTCGCGTGACGCCGCGATCGCGCTCGCCGAGAAGAAGATCGCGGCGAAGGAGCGCGCCGGATACACGTTGCGCTTGATCGAGCTCAAGGACGCCGAGCACGCGAACCCGGAGCCGAAGCTCCCCAAGTCCGCACCGACGAAGCCACAGTTCGGCAAGCGCCCCGCGTTCCCGAAGCCGGCGACCGCGCACGGAGCTGTCGACAGTGCGATCGCGATGCTCCGGGATCTCCACACCCGCCTCGATCGGTTCCACTTCATTGCCGAGTGCATCGATCCGGGCTCGGTCGCCGACCGTGCACGCGTCGAAGGCGTGGAGAGCAACGTCGCCTTCTTCCTGCAACAGCACGCCGTGCGGATGGGACGCTGGAAGACCGCGCGGCCGAACACGCCGAAGCTCGGCGAATCGAGCTGGAGCTACTTCCTCCGCACGTATGGCTCGATCACCTGGGTCCTCGACACGCACGTCGATCGCGGCCTCGACATGTTCTACTGCGGCAATGTCACCGGAGGTGGCTGGAGCTGTCTCGAGGTGGCGGAGAACATCTACGACATCGACTCGCTCTCCGACGCCGTCGGTAATCCGGGCCTCGAAGTGCTCGACGTGTTCCACGGCGGCTGGCACGACGGCAAGTCCTTCGCGTTCGATACCCGCACGCGCGGCCGCACCGGGGACGCCGCGATCATCCCGTTCGGCGAGGACATTGCGGAGCTCCCGCCGGCGCCCCGCGCGAACACCGTCAAGCCGTTCGGCGACTGGCTGCTCACGCGGGTGCTGACGCAGACGAAGCTCGTCGAGAAGAATATCCGCGAGCTCTCGTAGCGCTACTTGCGGCGAGCGCTCGTGATCACGACGAGCTGCTGGGGCGCATCCTTCGAGAACGGCCCCATCTCGCCGGTCTTCACGGCCTTGATCTTGTCGACGGCGTCCATGCCATCGATGACCTTGCCGAACACCGTGTAGCCCCACCCCGGGCCGCTCTTCGCCTGGTGGTCGAGGAAAGCGTTGTCGGTCACGTTGACGAAGAACTGCGAGGTCGCCGAGTGCGGATCGTTCGTGCGCGCCATCGCCACGGTACCGCGCGTGTTCTTGAGCCCGTTATCGGCCTCGTTCTGGATCGGCGCCTGGACCGGCCGCTTCTCGAGCTTCTGATCGAAGCCGCCGCCCTGGATCATGAACGTGGGGATCACGCGATGGAACACGGTCCCGTCGTAGTGCTTGGTATCGACGTACCGCAGGAAGTTCTCCACCGACTTCGGCGCCTTCGCCGGGTCGAGCTGGATCGTGAACGTGCCGTGATTGGTCGTTACCTCGACGACTGGATCTGCCATCAGACGAGACTACTCGATCACGTAGGTGTTCTCGATGAAGGAGCCACCGTCGAATGTCACTCCGAGCGCATCGCCCTCCCCGCTCGCCTCGCCGATGACGCTCTCGAACGTGCGGCCCGGGATCGGGATGTTGACGATGTACTCCTTGTCGAGAAGCTCGCCCTCGAACGCCTGACCGACCGGGCGATTGCCGGCGTAGTCCTCGATCGAAGGCGGCGGCGGTGGCGGAGAAGGCGGCACCTGATCGATGCGCTGGTACACCGGCGTGGGGTCGAGCGAGGTGATCAGCACGTTGTCGCGCTGGACGGTGAGCTCCCCGTAGTAGAACGTCACGAGCACGTACCCCGTGGGCAGGTTCGTCAGCTTGTAGAATCCTTGCTCGTCGGTGATCGCGACCTGTGCGCTGGCGAGCTGCGCTCCCGTGACGAGCACGGTGACACCCCCGAGATCCTCGCCGGTCCGCTGATCCGTGACCTTCCCGTAGATCGCGTTGTGCACGGCCACGTGCTCCTGCGCCCGGGCGATCACCGCACCGAGATCCTCGCCCCCGGCCTCGACGGTCTCCTCCTCCACGACCTCGCCCGCCTCCGGCACCTCGACCGGCGCTCGCTCGTCGGGCGGCGCCATGACGACGCGGATCGCCGGCGGTGCCGCGACCACGATGTGCGGCCGCTGCGGCTGCGCCGTCGCCTCCGGCACGACCACGAAGCCCCGCGCAACCCATCCGCACGCGCCGGCGATTCCCGCGAGAACCAGCATTCGCACCTGCATCTCTCGACAGTTACCCGCGCCCACCCGGCGGGCCATCGGAGCCTGACAACAGCACGTGGCCGGTGTCGACCACGCGTCGCGTCCCATGTCTCAGCCTCAGCGAGAGCGCGTGTAGCGGCCCTCGTGCATCGGCTTCCAGCTCGCGCCCTGGTCCTTGGACTTGTCGATCCGGAACTCGAACCGGTCGTCCTTCCACGCGTACGTCATCCGCGACCATCCCATCGGGCCGTCATCGCTCGTGTAGGTGTACGTGCTGCCGTCGAGCATGGCCTTGACCGGCTCCCTGGGCATCACGCCGATGTTGTCGAACCAGTAGGCGAGGAACGCGCCCGACGTGTGATCCCAGCCGTGGATGCCGTGACCACGGTAGTTGATCTTGCCGTCGCGCTCTTCCGTGTAGTCGACGAGCAGGCAGAACCCGTCGAGGCTCGGATGCACCACCCACGTCCCGAAGGCCGTGCCGCCCTTCGGATCCCAGTCCGAGGGATGCAGCTTCTCCTCGCCGCGCCACGTCCCCGAGGCGAGCTCGTTCAAGCGCTTCTGCTCCGCACCGACCTTTGGCATCTCCATTGCGATCCTCCTGTGTCCGGCGACCATCACGCCGGTCCTCGAAGGCGTCAACGGGAGTGCGGGGCTACTGCGTGACGATCCGCCGGATCGATCCGCCGTGGAGCACGACGTAGAGCTGGCCCAGGCCGTCGTCGTGGATCGCCGTGATGTTGCCGAGCGATCCGTTGACCACCTGCGCGTCACCGACAGGCGTGGTGCCGTTCCAGGTGAAGGACCACAGCTGGCCCGTGGCGTACTCGCCGTAGAAGTACTTGCCGTTGAGGTTCGGATAGCAGGTGCCGCGATACACCGAGCCGCCCATGATCGACGTCCAGCCAGCCGCCGCGCCGCGCACCACGACCGGCTCGGTGCGGCCCGCGGTGGCGCAGCCGTTGAGCGGCTTGTAGCAGCGGTTCGCCTCGCGATCCGGCCAACCCCAGTTGATGCCGGGCGCGTTCGCCGCAACGTCGATCTCTTCGAGGTTTGGCGGGTTGTTCCCCTGGCCGACGTCGCCGATGTAGAGGTCACCGGTCATCCGATCGAACGAGAACCGGAACGGGTTGCGCAGGCCCTTGTTCCAGACCTCCGGGCGCGGATCCGCGGCGCCATCCGCCGAGGTCGCGAACGGATTCGTCGGCGGGATGCCGTACTGCTTGTTGCCCGTACGCGTGTCGACGTCGATGCGCAGCAGCTTGCCGAACAGCGATGCGTCGTTCTGCGCGCGGTTCTGCGGATCTCCACCGCTGCCGCCGTCGCCGATGGACATGTAGAGGAAGCCGTCGTTGCCGAACTCGAGCATGCCTCCGTTGTGGTTCGAGTACGGATCCGCGAACCGCAGCAGCTCGCGACGCGATGCGGGATCCGCGACGTCGCTGCCCATCGGCATGTGGTACTCGACGAACACGTGGTCGCCGTTGTCTCCGGTGTGCGCGAGGTAGAACAGGCCGTTCTGGAGCCATTTCGGATGGAAGGCGATGCCGAGCAGCCCCTGCTCATTGCTGCCCGCGGTGCCGACGAGCGCGACCAGGTCGAGTGCCGGCGTGGGCAACAGCGCGCCGTCGACGACCACGCGTACGCGACCCGGCTGCTCGATGATGAACTGCCGCCGGTCGCCGGGCGCGCCCGTGATCATCAGCGGCTGGTTGAGGCCGGTGAC
>JAYVLW010000845.1:0-2820 GCA_043759315.1 Myxococcales bacterium | reverse complement strand
GCCGCGCGCGCTCGGTCTGGTGGCCCGATAACTCCTCGCCGTCGTTCCGGGTTTCGCCCGACCGCTTGCGCCCGCGCGTGGCCTCGGGCAGAGTCTGCGCTCCCGATCCCTTAGCTCAGTTGGATCAGAGCGGCGCTTTCCTAAAGCGCAGGCCGCAGGTTCGAGACCTGCAGGGATCACAAGATCACTCGGGATTGTCTCGGATGCCGAGATAGGCGTCAGTGGGGACATCCACCGGGCTGCACACACGTGACGGCGTCGTCGGGCGGCGTGGGCGGGAACGTCGGCGGCGGGGTGCTGTCATCAACCGGGATGGTCCCCTCCGATTGGGCTGGCGCGCCCTCGCCGAGATCGAACGGACCCATCGGACCGGCCTGCGGCGGGTTCATCGCCGCGCAATACGCCGGGTCGTGAACGATCTCGAGGCAGCAGGAGTAGCTCGTGTACTCGCTGCCGGGTGGGCAGTCCATGCCGGGCGGCGGCGGGGCCACATCGATCGCGCTCTCGACGCTTCCGACATGATCGTCGCCCTGCGCGACACAGGCGGCACTCGCGAACATCAACACGCACAGCCACGTCGTTCTCATCGTCAACCTCCGTCGACGAGCGTACCAGGAGTGCAATCAGCAAACCAAGCCGGCAGCTCGCTGCCCTGGCTGTCTGTTCTATAGTGCGCCGTGACCGACGCCTCCGGATCCGATGACCTCGCGCTGCTCGTCGCGTGGCGCGCGGGTGATCGGGCGCGCGGCAACGAGCTGTTCCAGCGTCACATCCGACACGTGTCGCGGTTCTTCCGCACGAAGGTCCCCGAGGCGGCCGAGGACTTGACGCAGAACACCTTCCTCGCGCTGGTCGAGCTCGATCCGGCTCGGCTCGGCGTGGTGCCGTTTCGGGCGTACCTGTTCGGGATCGCGCGGAACCAGCTCCTCATGCACCTGCGCACCAAGCTCCGCGCGGCCGCTCGGTTCGATCCGCTGATCGGGTCCGTGCGGGATGCGGGCGCCGGGCCAGCACGGCTCGTGGCGCGCCAGGAGCAGCACGTCGTGCTCGCCCAGGGGCTGCAGCGGCTGCCGGTCGACTACCAGGTCGCGCTCGAGCTGCACTACTTCGAGGGAATGCCTCTCGCGGAGATCGCCGAGGTGCTGGGGCGCCCGCTGGGCACGATCAAGAGCTTGCTATCGCGCGCTCGGGAGATGCTCCGCGAGCATCTCGAGGAGCTCGCGTCGTCGGAGGAGCTGTTGACCAGTATCGTCGGGGAGCTCGAACGCTGGATGGGCGGTCTCCCGGAGCTCGTGCGTGGCCAGGAACCGACCACCTGATCCGCTCGCCGCGACCAGCCTCGGCGAGGCGGCCGCGATCGGACGGATCGAGAAGGCGCTGTTCGGCGGCGGCGATCGCCTCGTCACCGTCGGCCGGTACGAGATCCGGGAGCTGATCGGAAGCGGCGCGTTCGGCAAAGTCTACCGCGCGCGAGATCCTCAACTCGATCGGGACGTCGCCCTGAAGGTGCTCACCTCCGAGGCCGGCGCTCTCGACGATGCCGACCGTGCTGAGCTGCTCGGGGAAGCTCGCGTGATGGCGGCCCTCGGCCATCCACACGTGGTCACCGTGCACGACGCGGGGGTCCTCGACGATGACCGCGGCCACGTGCGCGTCTTCATCGCGATGGAGCTGGTCGACGGCCCGAGCCTGCGCGCCTGGCTCGCGCAGCCGCGCACGCTCCCCGAGATCCTCGACATCGTCAGCCAGGTCGGCCGCGGGCTCGCCGCCGCGCACGCCGCTGGTATCGTTCATCGCGATCTCAAGCCCGACAACATCCTGGTCGGCCACGATGGCCGGGCGCGTGTCGGTGATTTCGGGCTCGCGCGCGGCGGTCATCCCACCAGATCGGCGATCTCGTCCGGTGATCCGAAGCTGGGGGAGACCGACACGATCGCGGGAACCCCGGCGTACATGGCGCCCGAGCAGCTCGCGGGTGCGCGTGCGAACCCGTTGACCGATCAGTTCGCGTACTGCGTCACGATCTGGGAGGCAGTCTTCGGTGAACGTCCGTTCGCCGGACACTCCACCGCAGAGCTCCAGGTCGCGATGACGAGGCCGTGCGTGCCGCCGAGACGGACGCTCCCGGCGCGGATGGTGCGCGCGCTGCAGCGCGGGCTCGCGGCGGATCCGGCGGCCCGGTTCGCGACGGTCGACGAGCTCGTGGTCGCGCTCGAGCCGCGGCGCGCGCGCTGGATCGTTCCGATCGCGCTCGCCGCGACCGCTGGCGTGGGGCTGACGATCGGTGTGATGGCCACGCACGCGCCCGTCGCCGAGGTCGTCGACCCGTGTCCCGCGCCGACCGCCGAGCTCGTGGGGATCTGGGATCCCCCCCGGAAGGTTGCGATCCGCGCCGCGTTCGCTGCGACGAGCTCACCGCTTGCCGCGGACACGTTCGCCAGCGTCGAGGCCGGGCTCGATCGCGCGACGACGACGTGGCTCGAAGCCGCACGCGATGCCTGCCGCGCCACGTGGGTGCGTCACACCCAGTCGGCAGAGCTGCTCGACCGGAGGATGGGGTGTCTGCGGGAGTGGCGGCGCCAGGTGCGCGCGCTGACCGACGGATTCGCGAGTGCGACGCCGCTCGTCGTGGAGGGTGCGGTCACCGCGATCACGAACCTGCCACCCATCGATCGCTGCGCCGACGTCGACGGTCTGGCCGTTGGCCCGGCCCTGCCGTCCGATCCCGCTCAGCGCACCCGGCTCGACGCGTTGTTCGATCGGCTCGCGGGTGCTCGCCGCCTCCTGCTGACCGGGACTGCCGGAGCGACGCAGGCGATG
>JAYVLW010000844.1:0-11866 GCA_043759315.1 Myxococcales bacterium | reverse complement strand
GCATGATAACACTCTAGGCGAGACTGTTATCATCGGGAACTCCGATCACCTCTCTGAACGCGCTCTCCGACGTGCTCGGGCGGCTCTCCCGGTCGGGGCTCTCCCCAGCACAAAGACGGCGTCAGCCCACACCGACATAGTAGACTTAGGCGATGCGTTGGCTCGTCTCGTTCTCGCTGCTGGCAGGGTGCGGCTCCCCGCCCCGGAGTGCTGACGCCGGGGCCATCGATGCCCCGCCGCGCCCATTCGTCGCCGGCGTGACGTTCCTCGACGAAGCTCCCACGGCGATCGCATTCACACCAGACGACCAGCTGATCGTGTCGACGAGGACAACGTTGCGTCGGCTCACCAACAACGGGGACGAGGTGTGGCGGATCCCGCTCACGAGCGGGATGATCCAGTATGCGGGACGAGAAACGTCGGTGGAGGTCAGCGTCAGCGGCCGGATCGCGTTCCATCAGGGTCCAGAGATGGCGGTCTACGAGCCGGATAGCACCGTGATCTGGAGCAAGTATCTGATGGGGCTCTACGACATGAACTTCGGCCCGGGAGACGAGGTTGTCGTCGTCTACGATCTCGGTTGGGTGGTGGGGTTCTCGGGCACCAGGGGTGAGGCGATTTTTTCAGGCTACGGTCCGCTGACCAAAGCGAGTGGTCCGATCGCGGTGAACAGCACGGGATCCATCGCCTATATCCAGGTCACTGACACGACCGTCTCACGGTGGGATGCCGCCGGAAACCCGCTCGCTGCATGGCACGCATCCACGCCGTTGACCGGCATCGTGTTCGATGCGAGCGATCGACTGGTGGGGCTGCGCTCCGGAGACCCGGTCACCTACGAGCGCTTCGATGTCGCCGGTGCACCGACCGGAATGGTCTCGGGCGGCGTGGGCGCCGGCTACCCCGCCTTCGTCCTGCGCCCAGGCGGCTTCTTCGAATGGCGGCAGGCGTTCCCCGGAGATACGACGGGCGCGATCTCGATCAACGTGCTCGATCAGAACGCCGGACTCGTGTCGACGATCGCGCGAACCAACGCGACGGGCCTCGTCGCCGCGTGTGGGAGCGCCGGGCATTGCGCGGCCGGTGCGGAAGCAAAATGGATCGAGACGTTCGCCGTCCCGTGAGCTGCTGATGCGGGTCACCGGCGGGTCGGCAGGTGCCACGCCTCGGGAAACCGGAACCAGGTTGATTTTCGATTCGCAGCCTGACGTGGGCCATCGACAGCTCGGTGGTGGGCCGTTGGGTCGCGGGACGACGTCGCGGAGACCTACGGCTTCGACGCGCGGCCACGCCGCGACGACGCGAGCCAGGTTGCTCGCGCCGAGGGATCTCGATCCGGCGGGGTTCAGCGATGAGTCAGGTGGGCAATGGAGCGACGGTGACGCCGGCGAAGCGCTGGAGCCAGTAGGTGCCAGCCGGGAACACGGCAGGCAATCCCGCGAGCCACGCGGTGCGTGCGACGCGGTAGTCGGCGACGAACTGGCGGTCACGTTGGAGCGCTTCGATCCTCGCCCAGGTGTTCTTGGCGGCGATCTTCGGACGCATGTTGCGGCGAGGCTCGGTGCTGGTGGTCTCGTCGACGCTGCATGCCACCAGGGTGTCCCATGCGTGAGAAGTGTCCCCGTGGGAAGTCTCGTGGACGCGCACGGTGACCATCGTCGAAGCTCCGAGCGCGCACAGCTCAGGCGCCGCGGCCGTGGTCTCGAGCCACACGGGGCCGCCCATCCCGGTGCAGATCGGCCCGATCGTTCCGAGCTCGTGCATGTACCAGTGATCGCCGACCCGGAGCGCTAGCTCGAGGTGGTGCTGCGAGCCGAGACCGGGCTCCGAATCGAGATCGATCCCCGTGCGCAGAGCTCGTCGATCGGCGCGCTACCTCGCATCGTCTTGACATCGATCTCCGAGCTGCCGGTCGCCTCATCGAGGTTCGCGACCGGCCCGCGCATCGTCTCGCGTAGCAGCTCGCCGCCCATCGGGGCGAGCTCGCAGGTGCGGAGGTGCATCGCTCGAGCGCGCGCGCAGCGGAGGCCTGCGGCTGCATGGACGCCATCTATGCGCTATGCGCGGCGGAGGCCGAGAGCGCGAGGACGAGGGACGTAACTACTCGGTCAGCGTTGTCACGGCGGCCGCGCTGCGCGGCGGAACGGTGAACGTGATCTGACACGCAGCCGTCGTCGTGACGGAGGTGGTCGTCACTCCTCCATCGCCGTTGCCACGCCAGACCCGGAGCTGTAGCGGCGTTCCTGGGGGGAGGCCGGTGACGTCGACCTGGCGTGCGGTGTCGGCCTTGTTGAGGGCGATCACGGTCGCGTCGCCTCGGGGGCCTGCGAACGCCGTGAGCAACCTCGCGTCCGAGTCGCCCGTACCGCCCGCCACGCGCACGCTCGACCAGCCCGGCTCGACGGTGCGCGTGAACAGCTGCGTCGCGTAATAGACGGGCTTGAGGATGTACGCCGGTGGGGTGCCGATCGCGGAGTAGTACTGCGTGCCCTGATCGTACTTGGCGTAGAACGCATCCCACTTGAGCGTCGAGACGTAGCCGAGGCGCGTGGCGAGCACGTTGAACCAGGCATGCTGGAACGCGTTCTCGTTCGTACGACCGAGGAGCTGGCCATCGGAGTACAGGCCCGGCGCTGGTTCATCATTGGGCCGATTGCCGCGGACGCCGAACTCGGTGATGTAGATCGGCCTGCGAGCGCTCGCTGGCAGACCAACGACGAGATCGCGGACCTCGGTGAGCCGCTCGACCATGTAAGCGACGTCGAAGAAGTTCCAGTAGATGTGGACCGAGTAGCCATCGCAGAGATCGGTCATGTGCATCGCCATGTACTCGAACCACGAGCGCTGGCCGTCGCGCAGCAAGTCGCCGCAGATGAACTTGATCTGATCACGCACGCCGGCGGTGCGGAGGTTCGCGTCGAGCTCGCGACACAGCTGCTCGTAGAGCGGCTGGGTGACCATCGTCGAGTTGACCTCGTTCTGGATCGTGACGTAGCGGACGGACTTCCGACCGAGATCCTTGACCAGCCTCACGAGCTCGTTCGAGAACCCGAGCATCTGCCCTGAGGGATCGGGGTAGGGGCCGTGCCAGTACGTGACGTTGATCGACGCGCCTGCTCGCTCGGCCAACTCCACGACGCGCTCGAACGACGCGGTCTGATCGGGCGTCCCGGTGGAGTTCCAGAAGATGCGCACGTGTCGCGGCGCGAGAGCGAGCGCCTTGGTCTCGAGCTCGACCACGTTCTCCGGGGTGAGTCCTGCGTCGACGCTGATCTGCGCATAGGCGTTGCCGTTGAACTGCGCACCGAACCCGACGAGGTCCGTCGCCACGATGGCCGCCGGATCGAACTGGAACGTCGCGGGACCGGGCGCGGGGCAGGGTGGCAGTTGCGGGGGTTCCGCGGCGTCCTCGCCCGCGTCGTCGGATGCGCCGATCTGCTCCGCCGCTGGTGGCGCGCACGCGACGAGCGCTACGCAGCAGGCAAGGATCCAGATCCGCATGCGCGTAGACAAGGCAACGGCGATGCCAGCGGCCCTGCCACCCGCAGGTTGCACCGCGCTCCTGTCGTTGTTGTGCCTTACACAGCACCGCACACGGCGGGTTGCGCGCCGACCGGTCACACCGGCAACTCGTGTTGCCCTGCTTACGATTGCTACCTGGTGTGAGATGGCCGGCAGCTCATGGCCGCGGGAAGTCCCCCGTCTATGACATTGCCGTCCGAGTTCGACGCTCGCTCCACGAGCGGCGCGGGGCATCGTCGCGAGATCGCTCTCGCGTCGCTGGACCGCGAGTTGCTGAACGCGGCGCATGACCAGGGTGCTGTGGCTCATCGTCCTCGCGGGCTGCCCCGATGTGCCGACCGACACGCCACCGGACGCATCGACCGAGGCCGCGCTCGAGTTCCGCACCCTCCCGTTCTCCGACGAGGGCTTCTTCCGCGGGCGCTGGATGAGCGCGTACGGCGAGAGCTTCAAGCCGATCGCGCGCGGTGGCGAGGCGCCGCAGGCGGGCGCACGCTGGAGGTTCCGCTGGTCGTGCTTCCCGGCAAGAAGTAGAAACGGAAAATGTGGGCCAGATCTCGAGCTACTCGATCGCGTAGCGTAGCGTCAGTCGCTTGCCGCGACGCTCGATCTCGATCTCCAGCGCCGACGCCTCGCGGAGCTTGCTGTAGACCTCGAGCGCGCGGTCCGCGCTGGTGAGCTCGAAGCCGTTCACGCTCAGGATCGTGTCGCCGTTGGTCAGGCCGAGCGCCGCGAACAGCGAGCCAGGCCTGATCGCGTAGAGCTTGAATCCGCTTGGCTTGCTATTCTTCACGGCGGGCACAACGCGTGCGCCCTTGGCGAATGCCATCGGGTTTGCGAGGAGGCGCTCGAGCAGCGCGCGGTCGAGCTTGTAGGTCACGTCATCGACGCGGTGGATGGTGCGTGCGATCAGCGCGGCCACGTCATCGTCGGACGCCGGAACGCCGTACCGACATCGGAAGAGGGAGCAGCGTCGTGGCGCGGTATCCTCGTGCGTGCGTGCGTCGGTCAGGTCCAGTTGCAGACACCCAGCGGGTTCATCTCGATCTTCACGCTCGTGCACTGCGTGACCTCGTAGCTATCGAACCCGGTGGCCGCGCGCACGCAATGCCCGCACGCGAAGCCCGTGGGGAACGTCTGCATCCAGAGCCGCGGGCGAAGTCGCAGTGGGGGACTTGAAGATGATCCCGTAGTCGGTCGAGAACTTCGCGCCGTTGAACACGGTATCCGAGACGATGCCGTCGGCGGGCAGCACGGTGCCGGGCGCGAGGATCGCGAGGATGCCGACTCCAACGCCGTACGAGTTGAGCGCGGCGGGCGGCGGTTCTCCCGTGAACGAGATCATGTAGTGGACGTCGGTGCTGGTGCCTTCGCCGAACTTGTAGACGTAATCGGGAGAGCCCGACGAGACCACCCATGCGGCGACGACGATCCCGGTGGCGGGGGCGGGGCCGACGACGTCCCCGGACACCGGGAACACCGTTCCGATCGTCGCGTCGTTCGCGGCGTCCGCCCCGGCGTCGGCGTCGGCGGCGACGGCGGAGTCGGGGGCAGCGCTGCCGCCATCATCGCCGCAGCCGATCGCGAGGACGCCACACGCGAGAACTCCGCCCAGGACCCCGACCGGGGTTGGTTGTTGGACCGCAAGAGGCGCAGCGGCCTGTCCGATATTTGTCCGAAGCGCTGGAGCGTTCAAAGCGTGTCCGAGATCTGTCCGAATCAGAGTCCGGGGCGCACCACCCAAGGTCCTGTCAATCAACCCCGGTCGGGGTTGTCCGAGCGGGCTCGCGCGCCCACAGGATGAACACGCACAGCGCGGCGCCCGCGAGGCTGCCGTAGAGGAGGATGGTGCGCAGGATCGACGGGATCAGCACGCGTGGAGCCTAGCTGATCGGGTCAGCGCGGTGCCACGAGATCCGGGCGGTCGGTCTCGATCCACCGTAGATCTGCGCGCGCCATCGCGACCGCCAGCGGAGCGGGATCGTTGATCGTCCAGACGTCGACCTCGAGGCCCACGCCGCGCGCCTCGGCGAGCAGCTCGTCGGTGACGGAGACGTAGAGGAGCGCGATGCCCGCGAACCCGCGGCGCTTGGCCTCATCGACGATCTCGAGCGGGTACGGCAGAAAGTGCTCCTGCTCATCCATTCCTGGATCCACGGTCCAGTACGCCGGCGCATCGGGCAGCGCGCGAGAGAACGCCGCGAGCGCATCGGGATCGAAGCCCTGCAGCGCGATCGTCGCACCGCGCGCGGCCGGATCCGCGGCGCGGATCGCCTTCGCCACGGCGGGCACCGTGGCGATCGGGGACTTGAGCTCGACGAACAGCGTGCGCCCGCGCGGCACGGTCGCGATCGCCTCGCCGATGCTGGGGATGCGTTCGCCGCGGCCGGCATCGAGCATCTTCAGTGCGGCGAGGGTCTGATCTGCGATCGCGCCGTCGTGGCCGGTGATCCGCTTCGTGTTCGCGTCGTGCATCACCACGACCTCGCCATCGCGGGTCACGTGCACGTCGAGCTCGACGCACTCCACGCCGAGGGCCCACGCGTGCGTGAACGCGGCGAGCGTGTTCTCCGGCGCATCGTGCGACGCACCGCGATGGGCGACGACGCGGGGCCGTGTGATCGGCGGGGGAGGGGCACGGTCGACCACGGGAGTCGACGAGCACCCTACGACGAACACCAGCGCGAGCGCACGCACGGCGCCTAGCCTACGCGGGTGCGCGCGTCGCCGATGTAAGGGTTGTGTACGACCGCGGGCTGCCGCTAGGCGCTCGATGCTGGCGTCGCGCCGCCGGTCGTGGTCGAGGCGACCAGCGAAGCCGCGCTCCACACGATGACGTCGAGCGAGCTGGCCGCGCACTCGATCGAGATGTGTCGAGAGCCGCGCTGACTGGCTCGATCTCGCATGTCACTATCGGAAGCCGATTCGCGGGATGGGGGCGAGCTCCGAGCAGCTCGTGGTGCACAGATCGCGAGGCCGGTATCATGAATGCGGTGCTAACCATGAGCGTGCTACCTCCGCACCTCACCGAGCGCACCCGTCGCATCGGAACGCGCGCCGAAAACGAGGCCGGGCGGTTCGTTCTCTACTGGATGCGGACGGCGGTGCGCGGTCACGAGAACCCCGCGCTCGACGTGGCGCTGTCGCTCGCCAACGCGCGGCGACTCCCTCTCCTCGTCTACCACGCCGTTTCCGAGCGCTACCCATATGCGAGCGACCGTCACCACACGTTCATCCTGCAGGGCGCCCGCGACGTGGCGCGAGAGCTCGCGGCGCGGGGCATTCCCTACGCCCTCCATGTCGAGCGGCCGCTGCATCGCGGTCCTCACCTCCGAAACTTGGCGGAGCAGGCGCTCGCCGTCGTGACCGAAGACTTCCCGCTCGACCCCGTGCGCGGATGGACCCGAGCGCTCGCGGAGCACGCTCTCGTGGCCGCGGTCGACACCGCGTGCGTCGTCCCGATGAAGCTCGTGGGCCGGGCGTACGACCGTGCGTTCGCGTTTGAACGCGCGACCAAAGCGCTCCGCGCGGGGCGGCTCGACGCCCCGTGGGTGGACGTCGAGCCCGCTTTCACGATGAGGCTCCCCGAGCTGCCCTTCGCGAACGCGCACGCCGAGACGATGGAGATCCCCGAGCTCGTCGCAACCGCTGCGATCGATCACTCCGTAGGGCCCGTCGCGCACACGCGCGGAGGAAGCGTGGCAGGCTACGCGCGCTTCTCAGCGTTCGTAGCAGGGGCTCTCGGCGACTATCATCGAACGCGCAACGATCCGCTGGCCCGAGACGGTCATGGCGTCAGCCGGATGTCCGCCTACTTCCATTACGGGCACGTTTCGCCGATGCGGATCGCACGCGCTGCCGCTCAGATCGGGGGACGCGGCGCCGAAAAGTACCTCGCTGAGCTCCTCACCTGGCGTGAGCTTGCCTACGCGTTCGCGGCCTTTTCGCCCGCCATGGGCACGCTCGACGCGCTCCCCGACTGGGCAAGAGCAACTCTGTCGGCGCACGCGAATGATCCGCGCGCGATGACGCAATCGTGGGAGACGCTCGCGCGCGGCCGGACAGGAGATGCGCTCTGGGATGCGGCGCAGGCAAGCCTCCGCATTCACGGCGAGCTCCACAACAACCTTCGCATGACGTGGGGCAAGGCGTTGCTCAAGTGGACAGGCGGTCCCCAAGCCGCCCTCGCGATGCTGATCGATCTGAATCACCGGTATGCGCTCGACGGCCGCGATCCGGCCTCGTACGGCGGCATCCTTTGGTGCCTGGGCCAGTTCGATCGGCCGTTTTCTCCCGAGCGCCCCATCCTTGGTACGGTGCGCCCGCGCGAAACGAGCGCGCACGAAACCAGGCTCGACGTGGCCGCGTATGGAGCGCGATGCATAGCACCTGCGTGTGGACGCCCCGTTCGCGTCGTTGTTGTCGGCGCAGGGCTATCGGGCCTCGCGTGCGCGCGGACGCTCGCAGACCAAGGGTTGATGGTCACGGTCGTCGACAAAGGGAGGCGCCCTGGAGGGCGCGCCACGAGCCGGTACGATGGGGCGGATGTGTTTGACCATGGTGCGCAGTTCTTTACCGCTCGCAGCGAATGGCTTCTGCGACATGTGACCTCGTGGGAGGCGGACGGCATCGTCGCACGCTGGACGCCGCGGCTCGTCCAAGCGCGCGGGGCGCGCGCGCGCAGGGCCGCGCCCTGGTGGGTCGGAACGCCATCGATGGGCGCGCTGGCCGCCCACCTGGCGAGCGGGCTCGACATCAAGCAGGGAACCAAGGTGACGAGCCTCTCGCGGACCGGTCACGGCATGTGGTCGGTCCTGGCGAGCGGACCCGACGGCAACGCAGTTCCGCCGCTCTTCGCTGACGCGCTCGTCGTGACGCTGCCCGCGGCGCAGTCCACTCTCTTGCTCGGCCCGGTCGATAGCGAAGCGGCAAGCGCGGCTGCGTCGGCGAAGCAGACGCCCTGCTGGGCGGTCATGCTGACGGCGCGCGGCCTTGGCGATCTCGGCGCAGATGTCTTCGAGGACGGGCAAGGCCCTATCGCGTGGGCAAGCCGCGAGGCGAGTAAACCAGGCCGCGCTGGCGGGGGACAGGACCGAGAGTCCGCGGTCGGCGAGGAGCCCTGGCTCCTGCACGCGTCAGCCGGATGGTCCGAGGCGCACCTCGATGCTGCACCTGAGGCGGTAGCACAGGCCCTGACCGAAGCGTTCCTCTTGCAGCACGGTGCCCGCGTGCGCACCGAGGTTCTGCGCGTTCGCGCCCACCTTTGGCGCTACGCCCAAGGCCACCTGCCTGAAGCACGGGGCGCGCTGTTCAACGCGAGCACGCTGCTTGCCGTATGCGGCGACTGGGTGAACGGCTCGCGCGTCGAGGGCGCGCTCACGAGCGGCGTCGCTGCGGCCGGGCGGCTGCTCGGCGTGGTGAAAGCGCACGCGGAGCCGACGGAACCGAACGATGCGCGCGTAGACAGTGGCTCGATGGCATCATCCTGACGATGCGATTCCTGAAGGAGAGCCTCATCGGAGCCAGCGCGGAGACCGTGTTCGCGTTCCACGAGGAGAAGGATGCGTTCGAGCGCCTTCAGCCGCCCTGGCAGAAGACGGAGATCGTGACTCCTCCGTCATCGTTGGCGGTCGGGACGCGCGTCGTGCTCCGCACCAAGATCGGCCCTTTCTGGCAGACGATCGAGGCCGAGCACATCGCCTACGAGCCTGGGCGAATGTTCGCCGACAAGATGAATCGAGGGCCGTTCGCGAGCTGGGTGCACAAGCACATCGTCACGCCGCACGGCCCTCGCGAAGCTACGCTGACGGACGACATCGAGTACGAGCTTCCGCTGGGGGCGCTCGGAGACTTCTCGGTGGGGCCTTCGCGAGGCGCGAGCTCGAACGTCTCTTTGCTCATCGGCACGAGGTGACCCGGCGGGCGTGCGAGGGACGCTGAGTCGCGAGGAGGATCACTCGCGCGTCTTCATCACGACGGCGAGCACCCAGAGGAGAGTCGCGCCGCGCACCGTCCATGCGGCGGTGCGGATCCAGTTCGTGACGATCAGGACATCGCATGCGCGCGCGTCGAAGCCCCGGGCGAGAACATTGTGTCGCGGGACGGACACGAACATCGTCACGATCCACGCGATCACCGCGAGCGCAGCGCCGACCCACGCGACCGGGAGCGGAACATCGTCGAGCGGCCAGCACAGCCACGCTGTTGCGCCAAGGAGCTCGCCCAGCATCAGCGGTGCGACGACGAAGGTGATGAGGCGTGAGTGAGCCCGGTGATACGCTGGGAAGTCGGCCGCGGCGACGCGCGCAAAGAGGGGGTACGCGACCACCTGCACGAACCAGATGAGGCCGACGAGCGGGAGCGTCGTCGCGAGCTGTACGAGGAGAATCGCTTTCGAGGGTGTCACTTCAACCCGACCGGAGGCCGCTCGACGATCCCTTTGACGGCGCTGCCGACGGCATCGATGTCATGAGCGTCGAGAAGCAGGACGTGTCCACCCACCTCTTCCGAGAGCGCGACAAGCTTCCTTCGTCGCATCCGGCGAGGACAAGCGTTGCCCCTTGCGCGGCCAACCGGCGGCACAGCGCGGTACCGCCGCCGACGACGAGTACGACGGACCTTCCGAGGCTCACCGACATCGATGCCGAACCTAGCGCGAACGCGGCTGAAATTGGGGTGAGTTCAGCCCCGAGGGCACCGTGCAGGAAGCCTGGGTCGGCGACGTCGATCCCTGATCGCGACCATTCCCGACGGAGACCTCGCCACGTGTCTTCGCCTCGGTCGTCTGCCAGGCGGCGAACGCAAACTAAGTAGAGACGAGGTTCGCGCGGCCGGCCGTGAGGTACCATCGCGACATGGTTCGGTGTGCTGGCGGTCGCGGTGCTCGTGAGCGGCGGCTTCGCCAAGCCAGGCTTCGGGGGCGGTGAGGCATGATGGCGTGGATGACTGCGCTCCGCATCGTCTCGCTCTTGCCGTCCGCCACCGAGATCGTGTGCGCGCTGGGCGCCGAGAACGAGCTCGTCGGCATCTCCCACGAGTGCGACTTTCCCGACGCGATCCGCGCTCGCCGCGTGCTCACGCGCTCTCGGATCGATGTCAACGGCACCAGCCGCGCGATCGATACCGCCGTTCGCGAGGTCATCACCGACGCGTTGAGCATCTACGCGGTCGACGAGGTCGAGCTCGCGAAGCTCGAGCCGGAAGTGATCGTGACCCAGGATCTCTGTCAGGTGTGCGCGGTCTCGCTCGATGACGTGCGTGCTGCGGTCGCTCGCCTCGCCCACCGCGACGACATCCAGATCGTGAGCCTGTCCCCGACGCGCCTCGATGACGTGCTCGGTGACATCGGCCGGGTTGCCGCGGCTCTGGGCCGACCCGCACAGGGACAGGCAGTGCGCTCCGCGCTGGAGCAACGCATCCGGTCGATCGCCGAACGCGCCGAGCGCGCGAGCACGAGACCACGCGTCGTCAGCCTGGAGTGGATCGATCCGCTGATGATCGGAGGCACGTGGATGCCCGAGCTGATCGAGCTCGCAGGTGGAGAAGCGGTCGGCGCCACGGCAGGCGCGCCTGCTCCGACGATCGACTCACCCGCGCTCACGGCCCTCCGCCCGGAGGTGGTCGTCGTCAAGCCGTGTGGATTCTCGCTCGATCGCGCCCTCGTCGAACGTGACATCATCGAGCGAACCGTGCTCGCCGCGATTGGCCCGCGAGCGCGGGTCTACGTGACCGACGGAAATCAGTTTTTCAATCGACCGGGGCCGCGTCTGGTCGAGTCGCTCGAGATCATGGCCGCCTGCGTGCACCCCGAGCTGTTCGCGGATCTCGCGACCAAGCACGCGACGGTGATCACGCGGCTGGCGTAGCGAGCAGCAGAACCGCGGAGGGGCGGCCGTGCGCGTCCAGCGCCACCATCGTGAACCGTCCTCGCGTCCCGAGCTGGCGCTCGCCGGTCATCAGATCCTCCGCGTAGAGCACGACCTCTACGGTCATCGATGTCCGTCCGGTCGCGATCACGGTCGCGATCAACTCGACGAGCTGGCCCTGGCGCACCGGGACGTGGAAGTCCGTCTTGTCGCTGCTCGCGGTCACGACCATCCGGCGCGCGTAGCGCGACGCCACGACGAACGCGGCCTTGTCCATCAGGGCAAGCGCCTGGCCACCCAACAGCGTGCCGTAGTGGTTCGTCTGCTGCGGGAACACGACCTCGATCAGCCGCGCCTCCGTGATCTCTCCCGCCGCGATCGTCTTGACGTCAGAAGGCGGCATCGAGCGCGACCTCACCCTCGACGCCAACCTGATACGAAGACACCCGGCGCTCGAAGAAGTTCGTCACTTCCTGGAC